>JAJYNT010000426.1 GCA_021786215.1 Chloroflexota bacterium
CATCCAGTTGAACCCGTTGACGCCGGCCGGGGCGTACTTGGAAAGCAAAGTCTGATAGATCTGGGCGGCGGCGATCGCCTCGGGTCCGTTGGTGTGCATGACGTTCTTGCTGTCGATAGACTGAACGTCCCAGCCCTGCATGAAGGCGGTCCATACTGGAGTGTTGGCGTTCTTCAGCCCCCTGGCCGCGAACCCGGCAACCCGGTTCGCAGGATCGTTGAGTTCCTTGGCCGCATTCACCATCTCGTCGAGGGTAGTGGGGACCTTGAGGTTCTTCTTGGCAAAGAGATCCTTGTTCCAGTACAGGATCCACTGGTCCACGGCGAGTGGGATCGTATCGAGACGCCCGTCCGCCTGGGTGGCGTACTTGACGGCGCCATCGGTGAAGTCGGCGAAGTCGAAATCGGGGCTGGTCTGAGTGGGATCTTTGATCAGATCCCGCAGATCCAGGAGCCATTTCCCCTTGCCGAAGAGCCCCTTGGTCACGTGCCAGGATTCGTCCGTGACGTCGAAGCTGGGGTTCCCGGAGGTGAACTCGATGATCTGCTTCTGGCGCTGCTGCTGCTCCGGAACGATATCGACGTTAACCTTGATCCCTGTGAGATCCTCGAATTCGGAGAAATGGCTCTTGCGGGTATCAGTGTAGGAAGCAACCACCAGCAGGGCGTTGATCGTCTGGCCCTTGAAGCGCTTCCAATCGAAGTTGCTGCCCGGCGTCGACACGACCGCAGGGGCCGCAACAGTGGCCCGAGCCGCCGGGGCGGCCGCGGTCGGGGGCGCGGGGGCTTTGGTAGGGGCGGCCGCGGGTTGAGCCGCCGGCGCGCAGCCCGAAAGGGCCGCCAAACCCGCGATGCCAGCGCCGAACTTGAGCAGGTCCCTTCGCGTCAGCCGCTTGCTCAAGGTTGACGACAGGCTCCTCCCTTCCTGGTCAGCGGATTGGGAATTCGCTGGATCGAAACCGCCGATGTTCTGGCTGGACATGCTCTCCTCCATTGGTGAACTCACTAGGAAAATGAACCACCAGAATCCATTTCGCCCGACGGGGAAAGGTCAGCGGATATTACACGATCGACTCTAATTCCAGAGCCGCCAGAGCTCTCCTTTCTGCATTGATGAGATGGGTTCGAGTTGCCTCAACCGAAGCGGCAGAGGTCATCCACCACCAACCGCTCACCAGGCTTAATCTGATGATCCGCGATGGCTTGCAGGATGATGGTGTACACGTGCTCGCTCAGCCTGTGGAAGTCATCCCCAATGGGTGGGATCGAAGCTCGCACCAGCGTCACCAGCCGTTTCAGAAGCGGAAACCGAGAATCGAGGAGCCGACCTGTAGTTCATTCCGTGTACGAAATACATAGTAGTGGTGGTCTCTGGGTAGTGTCAAGCAGTTGAAGCCGAAGTGAACCCTACCAGGGAAATCTGGTTAGAGGCGGAAATAAGAATCACCCCGACCCTACCCGGAGGAGAGGGTCGGGGTGATGACGAGTCAGCGCAAGGAATTAGAAGGCCCCGACCTTGGCTCCGGGCAGCGGCAGCCCCGCGGCGATGTTGGCGGCCAGGAACTTCTCCGCCTCCTGGGGCGTGAGCCGAGGCAGCGGGGAGGCCACGTTATCCTCCATCATCCCCATGGTTTTCAGGATCAGCTTGTAACCATGAACCGGGGTCCGCCCTCGCAAACGGATCAGGGCATCCAGACGGGCCTGTAGGGCCAAGGTCGCCGCAACGTCACCTTTTCGGCCGGTGGCCACCAGCTCGGCCAGCAGCTGGGGGTAGATGTTCGCATGGCCCGGCACCAGCCCATCGGCCCCGGCCAGCATGCTGATCCCCGCGTAGCTCTGGTTCCCTTGAAGCACGATGAACCCGGGATCTCGCTTGGCCAGGATGGCCTGCACCTCCGCCCAATCGCCAGAGCTATCCTTGATGCCGGCGATGTTGGGCACATCTGCTAGCTTCAGCACCAGATCCGCTCCAAACGATACCTTGGTATTCACCGGGATGTTATAGAGCAGCACGGGCAGGTCCGAGGCCTCGGCCACCCGGCGGAAGTGGGAGCCTAGCTCCTCACTGTTGTAGCCGCCGAAGTAAAATGGGGTAGTGACCACGTAGCCCTCGAGACCACGCCCGGATAGGTTATGTATCTCCTCGATAACACGAGCGGTGCTGGGCTCCAGGACCCCGGAGATAACCGGGACCCTGCCCGCGGCGGCCTCCACCGTGGCCTCCGCCAACTCAGCCCGTACCGAGGGGCGCACCACTGGACCCTCACCCATGGATCCCAGGATGAAGATGCCGTCGACGCCACCTTGGATCAGAAAATTCACAAGCCGTCCAACGGCTGGGCGGTCCAGCCGCTCGTCCGCCGTGAGTGGAGTGATCATGGGCACGATTACGCCGCTGAATCGGGAACTCACTTGTCGCTTCTCCTTACTCGATTAGCTGGTGGGAATGCACGGCCGACCTGCTCTCGCTGAAGGTCGCCGGGACTCCTGCTGGCCTCCCAGTATACAGCGCTTGAAACCGGCGCGTCGCCCTCCCGCGCGAATGCTCACCCTCAATCTGCCGAATGACTGCAAGGATCCATCACCTTGGAACCAACCGAGCGCTCGACTTCGATGCCCAGAGCGGAATCGCGTATAATCACCCCTACACAGTAACCTCCGGGGGTTCGTAGCGTGGCAAATGTGTTGGACGTGCTGATGGAGCGGGGCTTCGTCAAGGACATCTCCGACGAGGGGGGTCTTCGCGACGCCTTGGAGAAGCCGATCACCCTGTACGTCGGCTTCGACCCCACTGCTCGTAGCCTCCATGTGGGCAACCTGCTGAGCATCATGGCCATGAGCTGGATGCAGCGGTACGGCCATTGTCCCATCGCCGTGGTTGGGGGCGGGACCGGGATGGTGGGCGACCCCACCGGCCGTACCACAGGGAGACCGATCCTCACCGTCGAGCAGATCGAGGAGAACATGCGAGGCCAGAAAGCGCAGCTCCAGCGCTACCTGGACTTTTCAGGCGGCCGCGCCATCATGGTGAACAATGCCGAATGGTTGACCAAGCTGAACTACATCGAGTTTCTGCGAGACATCGGCGTCCACTTCAGCGTGAACCAGATGCTCGCCATGGAAACCTACAAGACGAAACTGGAATCGGAATCGGGGCTCAGCTTCCTCGAGTTCAACTACGCCCTTCTGCAGGCCTACGATTTCCTAACCCTGTACAGGGAGTACAGCTGCATCCTGCAAATGGGAGGCAGCGATCAATGGGCCAACAGCCTGGCGGGCGCCGACCTGATCCGGAGGGTCGAGGGGGGCCAGGCCTACGTCCTCGTCACACCGCTCCTGACCACGGCCTCCGGCGCCAAGATGGGGAAGTCACAATCGGGCTCGGTGTGGTTGGACCCGGAGCTGGTGTCGCCATATCAGTTCTATCAATACTGGATCAACACCGAGGACCCGGATGTGAAGCGGTGGCTGGCGCTCTACACGTTTCTCCCCATGGAAGAGGTACGCGCCCTGGGAAAGTTGCACGGAGCCGAGACCCGAAAGGCCAAGGAGGTGCTCGCCTTCGAGGCCACCAAGATCACCCACGGCGAGGAGGCGGCCCGCGAGGCTCAGGCGGCCTCTCGGGCCCTCTTCGGAGGCGGTGCCGGCTCCTTGGAAGGGGTACCAACCACCCACATCGACGCTGCTGAGCTAGCCGAGGGAATCCCCGCCTCCCAACTGCTGGCTATGGTGGGGCTGGCCTCCTCTCGGGCCGGGGCCCGGCGACTGATCCAGCAGGGTGGGGCCTACGTCAACGGCGAGCGGATCGAGAGCGTCGACCAGAGCATCACGCCTCACGACCTGCTGGAAGGCTCGCTCTTCCTGCGAGTTGGCAAGAAGAAATACCACCGTATAGTTGTGGATTGACCGCCGTCCACCGCCATCGTCACACGATCTTCTCGCGCATCACCTCTACCCGGTAGCCGTGGCGGATCGTTCTACCCAGCACCGGGTCGTGCAACTCCATCTCGTAGGCGTCGGCGAAGCTGATCCCACCATTAGATGGGATAGTACCGGACATCAGCACCACATTGTGGGGCCTTACCCCAAATAGATCCTCCAGCTTCCCGAGCCAGATCGAGGGTGGCAGCAACGCCGCCACTGGGCCCTCCTGGTAGAGCCGCCTTTCGCCCCTTTCGATAACCCAGCACCGCAAGATCAGATCGTCCCAATGGTCGGCAACCTCCTGGTAGCGCCACACCTCCCTGCCCAGCAGGTCAGGATAGCTCTGCTTCGACCACTCGACGCTACGACTCTCCAGATCTCGGTCGGTGTGGTCGCTACCCACCGTGACGAAGATCTCTTCACGTCCGACAAACAGCACGTACTCCACCTCCCCAGAGGTCTTCTCGTGCTGCACCTGGATCGAGTCGACGTTGGTGGCCAGATAGCTGCTCAGGGCGTAAAGGGTCGGAGTTCGGGTCGGCGCCGGCACCCCGATGTCCGCCAGCTCCTCCACATGCCTCCAGACGGCCGCCTGGTCCCTCCCCGCGTACCCACCGTTGAACAGCCGCTCCACCTGAAACTCGATCTCTCGCCCACTTGCCTGCTCGATCAACCCCAGCCTTGGCATCCAACCCATAACGACCTCCCATCAACGCCCTCTTCTGTTCTCGATCCTTTCGACCTGCCCAGGAAAGAGTCAGCATCGAGTATGGCCGGGGGCAGCCACGGCGTCAAGCCGGGCAACCCCGGGGTGTTGCTGTCCAGGGAAAATGTCAGTCTAACTGAGCAGCGAACATGTCATGATTAGGTGTAGCGGGACACACAAGTAAGCCAGGGCGTTTTGTCTCGGGGGCTCTGCCCCCCGACCCCCCGAAGTTTACGAGGCATGGGGGGAAGCTCTGGTTGTCCTGTGGGCGGTCGGCGGTGGGCGGGGGAAGCCCGAAGACCTCCCCCGGACGGACAACCGTCGCCACCCCATCCGGTTATCCCTTAGCGGGTCGCTCTTCAGCGTGGCCCACCTCCGTTTCGCCGGACAATCCTGAGGATAGAGCCTCACTCCTCCGAGCCGCAAGCCCTCTGCCCCTGCGGCCGTGACCCCTGCTTGAGCGGCCTGTACCA
>JAJYNT010000423.1 GCA_021786215.1 Chloroflexota bacterium
GCAGCGTTCCCAGGAGGAGACCTGCCACCAGGATTCGATTCGAGAAGAGCCGCGATAAGACCGACTGGTTCTCGGATCTGGCGTTGAGGGCGTTGAAGATCTGAAACAGCACCAGGGTCGTGAATGCCACGGTGCGGGCGGACTCGATGTTTGCTCCTGATTGAAGCTCCAGGGCGAACAAGCCGACGATGCCAATGGCCATCAGTCCCGATATCAGCAGGATACGCAACTGCAGCACGCGGGACAGCATCTCGCTCTTCGGGTGGCGGGGAGGCCGCAGCAGGAATTCCTTTTCTCCCGGCTCGAAGCCGAGCCCGATCACCGGGGCGCTATCGGTGATGAGGTTCATCCATAGGATCTGGACGGGCACGAGCGGCACTGGGAGCCCTCCGATGATTGCTGCCAGTACTGCCAGCACCTCACCGGCGTTGGTGGAGAGAAGGAAGAAGATCGCCTTGCGGATGTTCTCGAAGACGACCCGACCCTCTTCGATGGCAGCGAAGATGGTGGCGAAGTTGTCGTCGGCCAGCACCATGTTGGCCGTCTCTTTGGTGACGTCGGTGCCGGTGATACCCATGGCCACCCCTATGTCGGCGGCCCTGAGGGCTGGAGCATCGTTCACCCCGTCGCCGGTGACGGCCACTATGTGCCCGCGGGCCCTCAGCCGGTTGACTATTCTCAGCTTGTGCTCCGGCGCCGCGCGGGCATACACCGCCACCTGATCCACCACTTCGTCCAGCGCATCATCGGACATGGTCTCCAGCTCGCGGCCGGTCATCACCCTCTGGCCGTGGCGCAGGATACCCAGTTGCCGAGCTATGGTGGCGGCCGTTTGCTTCAGGTCGCCGGTCACCATGGCTACCCGTACCCCGGCTCGACGGGCATCCTCCACGGCCACAGCAGCTTCCGTTCGAGGAGGGTCGATCATCCCCACTAGACCCGCGAGGACGAGGCCCTGGGTGACTTCATTGGGTTCGAGCGTTTCGGATTGGGTGGCTTTGTAGGCGAAGGCCAGCACTCGATAGCCATGCTCTGCCAGGCGCCGGGCCTCTTCCAACTGCTGCCCCGCGTCGAGTGGGGCAATTGTGGAGTCCAGCATCCGGGAGGAGCACATCTCGAGCACCCGACCCGGTGCCCCTTTGACCAGGATGAAGTTCTGCCCCTCGAAGCGGTTCAGGGTGGCCATATACTGCTGCTCGGACTCAAAGGGTATCTCGGCCAGTCGGTGGTGCTGGGTGCGGAGCCTGTGCAGCCCGATGCCTGCTTTCTCGGCCGCGACCAGGAGGGCTGCCTCGGTAGGATCGCCCAGCACCTTCCTCGCGCCGTTCTGGTGGACCAGGCGTGCGTCGTTGGTCAGGACGCCGATGGAGAGCAGCATCTCGAGCGCCGGACCTGAAGCGATGTCCGCGGGGTGGTGATCCGATGTTATCTCTCCTTCGGGCTCGTAGCCCGATCCCGTGACCTGATAGCCGCGGCCGCCTGCGTGGATTACCCTCACCGTCATTTCGTTTCGGGTGAGAGTTCCGGTCTTGTCCGTGCAGATGAAGTCGGCTGTCCCCAGGGTCTCCACGGCGGGAAGACTGCGAATGATGGCATTTCTCTCGGCCATCCTTCGGGTGCCGATGGCCAGGATGATGGTGACGGTGGCGGGCAATCCCTCCGGTATCGCGGAAACGGCCAGTGTGATGGCAATCAGGAACATGTCCAGGATCCCATACCCGGCCAGGACCCCCAGACCGAACACGATGATCACCAGGATCAGCACCGCGATCCCCAGAAAGCGGCTGAACACTCGAAGCCGGGCCTGGAGGGGAGTCTCCTCCGCTGCCTTCCCGACGACCTGCTCAGAGATCTTGCCCAGTTCGGTGTCCATGCCGGTGGCCACTGCGATCCCGATCCCACGGCCTGCCGTCACGACCGTTCCGGCGAACGCCATGTTCAGCTGATCGGCCGGTGGAAGGTTCTCCTCCCGGAGAGGCTGGATCGACTTGGCTACCGGCAGCGACTCGCCGGTTAACGTGGCCTCGTCAGCCTGCAGGTTGTGAGCCTCCAGCAGTCTGAGGTCGGCAGGGACTTTGTCACCACCCACCAGCAGCACGGCGTCACCGGGGACCACTCGCGAAACCTCGACCTCGGCGTGGCTGCCGTCCCGCAGCACTGTGGCAGTGGGGGCTGTCATCTTCAGCAGCGATTCCATGGCGGCGGCCGCCTTGGCCTCCTGGATGTAGCCGATGATGGCGTTCAGGATAACCACCAACAGGATGACTATGGTGTCCACGTACTCGGCTACCAGAGCGGTTACTATCCCGGCTGCCAGTAGCACGTATACGAGGGGGCTTTCGAACTGCCGCAGAAACAGCACGAGGGGGCTGGGGCCTTTCCGTTGCTCCAGCCTGTTGGGGCCGAACCGGAGCAGTCGAGCCTCTGCTTCCTCGGAACTGAGACCCTGTTGGCTGCTTCCAAGTAGCTGAATTACCTCCTCTCTTGAGGGTCGATACCATGGCTCCTTGATCGCGATGGTGACACGGTCCGGGGCAGTAGCCACCGGGCAACCTCCGTCCACTTCAGCCTCTTGAATTCTCTCCGCGAGGCGCACGTTCCTCGGGAGCGACCGAATTTCCGGCCAGGATAGGACAGAGGGTGGCAGGTTATATGCCACAGCTTGTGGAACGAGGTCCTGCCTTCCGGCTACTGAGTGCCGTCGAAAACGTGACCGGTAGGGGGCTGCCGGTAACGGCCGTGCGGGCTATACTGCACAGGTCAATTCAATCCGCTGGGTAAGGAGCATCTGGCAAATGGAACCTGAACCGAAGATCCAACACTTCTTGGAGAAAGGGTGGACGATGGAACCCAGAACAGGGATCTCAGTGGCGGAGTCGCTGCTTTCCCACATCGGTGGGACGGAAGTACAGGACGTGTACGTGGATGAAGATGAGGGGGGTCGTTTCCTGGGGGTGGTGTTCACCGACGGAGAGACGGAGTATCACATCACCTTCGAGGAGAACGGAAGGGTGCAGCTGGCCGAGGGGCCGTTGGAGGGCGAGAAACTGGAGGAGGTGACTACCTTCATGCTGAGCGAGGTAACACCACCTTATTCCGGGGAGAGTTTGGCCGAAAAATGAGGTTATGATACTTTTCGTCGGTAAATGTAGTACAATGCATCTTAACTGGCCGGGCCCACGGCTCCTGGCCCTTTCGTATTTAGGTGGCGCTGATCGATGGCCCTAGCTGAGACCATGGATCGGCGCTCCTGTGAGCATGTGGGCAGCAGTGCAGCATGTCCGGACCCGGGAATGTGGACTCATTGTCTTGTCTGGGGGGTTCCGGCCGGACAAAAGGAGAGATGCAGCTATGGCGAGTGGAGACTTAGTAGTACGGATCGCCGGTGAATCCGGCGAAGGGGTCATAAGCACCGGCGAGTTGGTAGCGCAGGCTGCGGCGCGGACCGGCTTCGAGCTGCTGACCTTCAAGACCTACCCGGCTGAGATCAAGGGTGGTCATTCGGTTATCCAGCTTCGGCTGAGCGATCAACGGGTATATACGCAGGGGGACCAGCTGGATGTTCTGCTGGCGTTCAATCAGGAGGCGTACGGCAAGAGCATCTCCGAATTGAAGCCCGGCGGTTTGTTGATCTACGACTCCACGCAGTTCACCCCGCCCCCGAGTGCCGATCGGCAGCAGTACGCCGTGCCCCTGGCCGAGATCGCCAGAACTCAGCTGAAGTTCGAGCTGGGCAAGAACGTGGTCGCAGTGGGGGTGGTGGCGGCCCTGTTCGACCTACCCAGGGAGCAGCTGGAACGGCTTCTGCGCGAGAAGTTCGGTCGCAAGGGCGAGGATGTGGTGAACAAGAACCTGGCTGCTCTCGAGGCCGGCATCAGCTACGTTCGAGAGCAGATGGGCGAGAAGCCACCGTTCACGATCAAGGCTGGGAAGGATCGTGGCGACATTGTCGTGGTGTCCGGGAACCAGGCTCTGGCCATGGGCGCCATCGCCGCGGGTTGCCGCAACTACTTCGGGTACCCGATCACCCCCGCTACCGACATAATGGAGTTTCTGGCGGTTCAGTTTCCGAAGATCGGCGGTTCGGTGGTTCAGGCGGAGGACGAGATCGCCGCGGCTGGAATGGTGCTGGGGGCCTCCTACGGCGGCGTCCGGGCCATGACGGCTACGTCGGGCCCGGGGCTCAGCCTGATGGTAGAGATGCTGGGACTGGGAGCGATGGCCGAGCTTCCGGCCGTGATCGTGGATGTGCAGAGGGCGGGCCCATCCACCGGCATGCCGACGAAGCAGGAGCAGGGGGATCTGAATCTGGCGGTCTCTGGTGGACACGGAGACGTCCCGCGGATCGTTCTGGCGCCCACTTCGGTGGAGGATTGCTTCTGGCAGGCAATCAACGCTTTCAACCTCGCGGAGCAGTACCAGACCCCTGTGATCTTGCTGTCCGACACGGTACTGGCCACCCGCACCGAGAGGATCGCGCGGCCGGACCTCTCCAAGGTGGCGCTGAAGTCCCGCCAGCTCTATCAGCCGAATGCCAACGGCAATGGGCATAGTGGGGATGGTTTCAAGAGATATGCCTACACGCCCAGCGGCGTCTCCCCAATGAGCATACCGGGACAGGCTGGGGGACAGTATGTCGCCACCGGCCTGGAGCACAGTGAGAAGGGGCGGCCTCGGTACGATCCCGAGAGCCACAGCCGGATGACGGAGAAGCGGTTCAAGAAGATGGAGGTTGCCACCGGGGACGCGCCGCCGGCCGATCGTTATGGCGATCCCACCGCCGAAATCGGCATCGTCACCTGGGGTTCGACGATGGGGGCCGTGGTTGAGGCCGTGGATCAGGCGCGGGAGATGGGCATAGCCGTGGAGGCCCTTGCTCCCAAGATGGTATGGCCGATACCGGACCAGCAGGTTGGGGAATTTATCAGAGGCAAGAGGGTGCTGATAGTGCCCGAAGTGAACTTTGGCGGGCAGTTCGCCGATCTGCTGGCGGCTCGCTACAAGCGCGACGTGGTCAAGGTCAACAGCTACGGTGGTGTTCCCATC
>JAJYNT010000040.1 GCA_021786215.1 Chloroflexota bacterium
AGCGAGCCGGCCTGCCGGCCATTCGCTTCCACGACCTGAGACATACGGCAGCTACCCTGCTCCTGAGCGAGGGGGTGCATCCGAAGGTCGCCTCGGAGATGCTGGGACATGCCACCGTGGCGATCACCCTCGACCGCTACTCGCACGTGACCGAGACCATGCAACGCGCAGCCGCCCAGTCCATGTCCGAACTTCTTCGGGGCACCTCTGGCGGTCCGGGCACCTTCCCGGGCTCCCGCTGAGAGCTGGCGGGCATGGTCTCCCTATGTCTGGGACCATCATTCGGCTGGGGCCGCCGTTGTGGTCATGACGCCTGCGTCACGGCCAGCGCGATGGCGGGACATCGATCTGGCGGCGGGCTACCGGACCGCGGCGTAGAGCAATTGGCGGGATTGGAAAATGAGGCCCACATCGTGGCCCTGCCAACGCCGACCGCCTTGAAATAGTAGGCACCCCCATGCTGCCCCTGAGCTTCCACTACGGTCGGAGCGGAAGAGTAGAGGTTCGACAGCCTTGCACAAGCATGAGGAAAGCACCCGATCGCAAACACAGTACCCTCCGCAAGCTTCATGGTGAAGGGTGGCGAGTACAACTGCCCAGGGCAGTCGCCCAGTCGCTCAGCAAGGCGGGATTGCGTCTGCAGCCACATGGGCGGCTGGCAACGTGAGAATGGAGGAAGGTGAGGCGCGGGGATGGCATTGGCCGGATAGGGCAGCAGGTTGGTGCTGGCCCATACCGAAAAGCCGACCCCGACAACAACCAACGCCGAGATCACGGCTATCGCCGTCTTGTGTTGGCCCATAGCAAGTGTCCCGTCTAGGACCCGCTGGAGACTCGCCCTACCACCCTGTCAGTTCCTCAGGGAACGCCAACATCCAGTAGTGGGGAAGGGCGTCACGTAGCTGTACCCAGTGCACACTGCCGGGATCTCCGGACTGCGGAACGCCGACGAGGACGCTGGCTCCATGAATCGCCAAGCGCTCCAAGCAGACTCCACACGGGCTGAGCACCCGGATGACACCTTCAACGCTCCGATGCAGGCAGACTGATGCCATGACCGGTTGCCGGATCCTGAAGGCGTCACAATAGGGCCCGACTTCATGGCAGAGCTCAACACTGGGGTTAACGGCCTCTGGAGCGGTGCCGGTCACCACCATTCCATTGCCAAGAAGCATGGCGGCTGCTCCCTGAGCCGATGGTTCCGGGAAGCGAGACCCGATGAATTCGCGACAAGCGGATACGACTCCCTGGAGATCTTCATCCGTGGGAGTCCACTCCGCGCCAATTTGCTTGATGTTCACATCATTGCCATTCCAACGCACCCTGAGGATCCTGAGACGAGGCCGAGTAGATCGTGCGCACAATAGCGGCCGAGCTTAACTGGAGTCTATTAGCTTCGAGCGCCTGGCAGCAGGGTCCTGCCAGAATAAGGCCCTTCACTAGGTGCGGTCGATTGGGTCCGATGGTCTGGTCCCTTCGTCTCGTGAATGGGTAGCTTTGTCAGCGTAGGCTTGGCGGGGGCGTGACCACTGCAGGGTGCGATGTGATGAGGAAACTGACCGTGGGTGACGACTCCAGTAGTCGGATTGCATGGACTGACCGGACAGACGAGGCCGCCTGGATTGCGGCGTGCCTACTTCCCTACGACTCGCACACGGCCACCTCGGTTGTGCCTGGGGGATTCGAGAGCTACGCGCGCCTGCTTCATCCCAGTACACGCAGGGAGGGGACATCGGGCCTACCAGAGGTTCGCTGGGCCGAGGTGTCCGCATGGAGTGGAGTGCCGATGAGCAAGGATGTCCAGTTTCATCAAATCGCCTTTCCGAGGAACGAACAGCCGGCTCCGCCGCCGTGGCATGGAGAACCCGCGCGCGGCACATTGACACTTGGCGATGCCACAGCGTTGGTTGAGATCCTAAAGCGGCATACGTCTACTCCCTCGCGATGCTGGTTCGGCGTGTGGGATGGCTACGGCGGATGGGAGAACCGGGAGACCGGATGGCCACCGAGATCTGGTTGGGAGATGCCGAAGGTGGAACTCCCTGGGCGCCGCTATCGCCTCTACGAGGGGCCCATCGAGGGCGCGTTGGCGTTCTCCGAACCCAGCTTCCAGACCCCTAACCTCTGGTGGCCCTCGGACCACAGCTGGTGTGTCGCGTCGGAGATCGACCTCAACTGGAGCTATGTGGGTGGGGCAACAGGCCTGATCCAGGATCTGCTCCATGACCGGACCCTAGAGGCGGTACCCGTGGAAACCAACGACAGCTGCGCGTTTCACCTTGCCGCAGCCGATGCTCCGATGTTCCGCGAGGCGACCGAGACGCTACAGCGGGATGGAACTGTCAGCGTCTCAACCACTCTAGGTGAGATCCAAGCCACCCTGACCGGCCGAGGTCCCCGGTCGACGCTGGCGATCTCGTGGAATCGAGTCTACGGAGGTGGCTCGGGACGGTCCACAACTACCTTGGATGGATCCGACGCGGACCTGATCGGTGCCTTTCTTGGGATGGCGCTTGAGAACTTACTGCGGAGCTGACCCCGCGCTGCTGACCGTCGGCCCGGGCCCGTGGCTGGAACCGAAGTAAGTTCGCGGCGATCGGTCCCATGATCTGCTTCTGTGATCGTAATGGCGAGACTACATGTTAACCGTGTATTTGCGCCGGAAGTGAGGTATCATCGACCGGGAACCCTGGAAGTGGGGAGTGGAGGGGACATTAATACACGCCGATGGCTACGAAGCGTTCACTTAAGGTGCTGGACCGGCTCGCGGAGGAGGGCCGTACAGCGTTTACGACTATGGAGGTGCGCTCGGCGCTCAAGCTGTCGCCTCAGGCCACCTCTAACCTGCTCAGCCGTCTCGTCGTCGAAGGTCTGGTCGATCGAGTAGCAGGAGGCCGCTTCGTTCTGCGCCCCATTGGCGCGCTCGGCACTCAAGCCGTGTGGGATGACCTGGGCTCAGCCGTTGCGGCCGCGTTCGCGGGCAATCCACACCGGATCGGCTTTCTTACAGCGCTCGACCACCACGGGTTACTGACGCGCCCCGTCCGAACCGTCCAGGCGGCGAGCTCATACCGTCCTCGCCTCAAGACGCTCTCTGGACGGCCGCTTCGAGTCGTTCACGAGGAGACAGCGACGCTTCTGGTGGCCACCGAACGCCTTGGCCCCTCGTGGGTTGCAACCGTGGAGAGGGCGCTACTTGATGTGGCTGGGCACCCATACCTTATGGGAGGATCTGGGCGGCTAGCGGAGGCTCTGGTGGCGGTAACGACCACGTCGGGCCTTGCGGAGCTTGCCCAACGGCTCGACGCAATTCCCGCCTACCGGCGCGTGGGGTCGATTTCGACAGCTCTCTCGCTCTCAGTTGGCCGCAATCTCCAGCCCCCGCCGTGGTACAGCCTCATTGAGCTCGACCCGCAGGAAAGCCACGTTGACGGCTGGGTCGACAAGTTGTGGGGGGTCGCATGGCCATATCCCGCTTCGGAGCTGGCAGCGGTGGCCGCCCAATGATTTCCAAGGGAGCCATATCCCGTCCGGACGATGGCCGGAAGCTTTCGGCTACGCTCGACACTTCGCATTGATTGGCGTAGCCACCAACTCCTCACCCCTTGGAACCGGGCCAGCGTACGAGACGACTGGAATGTAGAAGAGGTCCGTGCTATTCGCGGCCAGCACCGTAGCCGTGGGTCCGAGCCCGAGCGCTGCGAACATCTGGCCCGTCGAGGGACTACCACAATAGTTGCGGGTGGGGCCGCCGGCGATCTGTTGCACGTAGAGAACCCCAGCCATGATTTCAGCAGATATGCCGTTGGTGGCGTCGCCAGGATAGGGGAGAGACAGGGGCGTCGGACGTAGAGTCGATACGTCAAGGCGCTCTAAGTATCCCTGCATGCCTGTCGCAACTGCGACCCAGACGCCACCTCCGGTAACCTCACTGAGGTTGGGAGCAGTGACGCCAAGGATGCCGGGTTTTGTGGTGATAATCAGTGCCCCAGAAGTGGGATTGCGGGTCTGAATCGTGCCGAAGCCGTTCTCGGCTTCGGTGACGATCAACACGGTCCCGCGTGCATTATTAGTGGTAACCTGTGATCGGTCCGCCGTGCCAAGTGGGATCGTCTTGGCTACCTGTCCATCTGCAGGCGAGAGTTTGTACAAAGTTCCGCCGTCGGTAACCCAAATCCACCCACCCGCGAGTGCGGCAGTGTCCTGCCCTACTCCGCGGTTCGTCAGAAATGTGGTTCCCGTCGCTTTGAGCGTCTCCGGCTGGAAGCGAAGCACCTCGCCGCGCGCGACGTGCGCTCCGGCAGGTCCTGCCGCAGCGACCCATAGCGAGCCATTGGCGATCAGTAACTGGTCGGACGCCGCAAGACCAAAGCCGCCAAGCAGGGTCCTGGCCAGAACTTGTCCGGTAATTGGATCGATCCTCAACAGCTCGCTGTGGATCGGTGCGCCCAGAGGAGTGACCTGCTGCCATACGTAGAGGTAGTTGTCGATGAAGGCCGCGCCGGCGTCCTCCAACCCTCCCAGGAGAACGCGACCGGCGGGCTTGGGCGTCGGAGCCGGAGAGGGTTGTGCGAGGCTCTGATGAGACGGCGACGGACCGGCGGTCGGGGACCCATGTGCCGCGGGTGCCGCGCAGCCCGTCGCTGACAGGGCTAGAGCGGCGGCGGCGACCAAGGTGCCCAGGCGCAGCACGACCAGACGTCTGCCTAAGGTGCGCACTCCTGGGCAACGTGGGGCCGGAGAGCAGAGTTACGTGGCCACTTCGCGGTCCCTGCTCCGCAGTCCGTAAGTATGAGGTTCCCCGAACCGGTCGGTGCCAGGGCCTGGTGGGCTGCCTGACGAGCCTCGCGCTCGTTCCAGGTCTGACGGCATCGCTGACGGCAACGCCGACGAACTTTGGCGGACGCCAGCGGCCGATTGAGGCTCGCGCTCCTCAGATTTGAATTCGAGACGTACGTCTACGGACGCTTACGAACAAACGTGCCCGAACTGCAAAACCGCGATCCCGGGTTCGATTCCCGGAGTCGCCTCCAGCAGATTT
>JAJYNT010000036.1 GCA_021786215.1 Chloroflexota bacterium
TCTTCCGGTTGAACCGTGTCAAATTGAGGGCCGATGCTATAATGGGCGCTGCACTCAACCCCCTGCTGTGAGGCGCCCATGAACCTGGTCCAGGCCGTCGACGCTTTCCTCGCCTCCGAACTCTCGGCCGGCGTCACCGTCCACCGCCGCCTACCGGCTCGTGAAGCGGTCTATTCCCCCTTCTCTACCGGCACCGACCCACGGTTGATCTCGGTGCTGCGGGATCGGGGCATCCGGGCCCCCTACTCCCACCAGGCGGAGGCGATGGCCCACGTTCAGGCCGGTCGTAACGTGGTCGTGGTCACACCCACCGCCTCGGGGAAAACCCTCTGCTACAACGCCCCCGTGCTGGACGCTATCTTGAAGGAGCCGGAGACCCGAGCCCTCTACCTCTTTCCCACCAAGGCCCTCTCCCAGGACCAGCTGGCCGAGCTCCACAGTCTGGTGGAGGCGCTGGAGGTGGACATAAAGACCTACACCTACGACGGCGACACCCCCGCCACCGCCCGCCGGATTGTCCGCTCCGCGGGCCACGTCGTGGTTACCAACCCCGACATGCTCCACGCCGGCATCCTTCCGCACCACTCCAAGTGGGTAAAGCTGTTCGAGAAGCTCCAGTTCGTGGTGGTGGACGAGCTGCACACCTACCGGGGGGTCTTCGGTAGCCATCTGGGTAACCTGCTGCGCCGGCTGAAGCGGGTGTGCCGCCACTACGGCTCCAATCCCCAGTTCATCTGCAGCTCCGCCACGATCGCCAATCCCAAGGAGTTGGCCGAGCGGCTGCTGGAGGAGCCTGTGGAACTGGTGGACGAGAACGGCGCACCCTCGGGGGCGCGTGACGTCATCTTCTACGATCCGCCGGTCCTCAACCGGCAGCTGGGGATCCGCCGCAGCGCGCTTCTGGAGGCTCGGAGGATCGCCGAGCGCTTCCTGGTCCCCAACGACATCCAGACCATCCTGTTCGGGCGGAGTCGCCTGTCCGTGGAGGTGCTGCTCACCTACATGAAGGAGGCCGCTGCCCGCGGCAGGAAGCCGGAGGGGAGCGTGCGGGGATATCGCGGGGGATACCTCCCTAACGAGCGGCGGGCGATCGAACGGGGGATCCGGGAAGGCTCCATCCGGACGGTGGTCAGCACCAACGCCCTGGAGTTGGGGATCGACATCGGGGGGTTGGAGGCCAGCCTTCTCGTGGGTTACCCCGGCACTATTGCCAGCAGTTGGCAGCAGATGGGACGTGCCGGCCGGCGGCGGGGGCAGGCCCTGTCGATGTTCATCGCCACCAGCGATCCGCTTGACCAGTACATCGTGAGCCATCCCGACTACTTCTTCGGCCAGGCGCCCGAGAGCGGTCTGGTGAACCCGGACAACCTGCTGGTGATGATGGACCACCTGAAGTGCGCCGCCTTCGAGCTGCCCTTCCGGGATGGGGAGCCGTTCGGTAGTGCGTCGGTGGCCGAGATGTTGGAGTACCTTGGGGAGGAGCGGGTGCTGCACCACGCTCGGGATCGCTGGCACTGGATGTCGGAGGCGTTCCCGGCGGAGTCGGTGGGGCTGCGGGCGGCGGCGCGGGAGAACTTCGTCATCATCGACGTGACGGACCCGCAGCCTCGGGTGATCGGCGAGGTGGACCGCTTCGCGGCGCCGATGCTGATCCACGAGGAGGCGATATACCTCCACGGTAGCGAGCAGTACCAGGTGGAGAAGCTGGACTACGAGAACAAGAAGGCCTACGTCCGCCACGTGGACGTGGACTACTACACCGACGCCAGCTTAGCGGTGAACCTGGCGGTGCTGGAGGAGTTCGACCAGTCGCGGGAGGGGGTGGCATCCCGTGCGCACGGCGAGGTGAACGTGACGGTGTTGGCCACCATGTTCAAGAAGATCAAGTTCGACACTCACGAGAACGTCGGCTCTGGCCCCATCCACCTGCCCGAGGAGTCGATGCACACAACTGCCTACTGGCTCTCCCTCTCGCCGGAGGCCACGGCCGGGCTGGGGAAGGAGGAGCTGCAGGCGGGGCTGCTGGGGCTGGCCAATGCTCTGGGGCTCGTGGCGACGGTGGTGCTGATGTGCGACCGCCGCGACCTGCGCACCGCCGTCGAGGTCTCCTCGCCCCACACAGGGCTGCCGACGGTCTACCTCTACGAGGCCTATCCCGGAGGTGTGGGCTTCAGCCCCAAGCTGTACCGGATGCATCGCACCCTGTTGGAGGAGGCTCATCGCTTGGTGGCCAGCTGCGAGTGCGAGCGGGGTTGCCCCTCCTGCGTCGGCCCCCTGCTGGAGGTGGGCGAGGGGGCGAAGGGTGCGACGCGGAGGATGCTCGCTGCCATTCTCTGAACCGCTAGCGGCGTTACGGGCGGCTATCTTGGCCGTGGTGAGCCCAGGGCTTATGGCAGTTGCCAGAATAATGGGGCACACCGTCTCGGCCCTGAAGGACCGGGCTAAGCCCATGGTTGTAGCCGTGTATTGGAATTGGACCTGAAGTGAGCCCGAGGCTAAAGCCGTCGGGCTGAAAAGACCAAGCCCTTCGGGCTAAGTAGAGCCGGGAGGCGTCACATGACCTACTGGCGGCTGTTCTACCATGTGGTCTGGGCTACCAAGGATCGGGAGCCACTGATTCGTCCTGACTTGGAGCAAGACTTATGGAGAGTAATTGTCGGCAAGACAACTGCTCAGGGTGCGGCTGTCCATGCAGTTGGAGGCACCGAGGATCATGTGCACGTGGTTGCTTCCGTGCCGCCGCGCCTGGCGTTGTCCGAGTTCGTGGCACAACTCAAGGGCAGCAGCTCCCACTTTGTCAACCACAAGCTAGCGTCGTCCGACCCTTTTGGCTGGCAAGCCGAATACGGAATCTTGTCATTCGATGGGAAGCAGCTGGACAGAATGGTTAGGTACGTCAGGGATCAACGGCAACACCACTTGGAGCGCACAACGATCCCTATCCTCGAGAGGGTGGTTGCCGATGAGCAGGAGGCTCGTAGACTGTGAGGGGCATTGCTGCGGTCCTAGCCCGAAGGGCTTCGTGTTTTCAGCCCGATGGCTTCAGCCTCGGGCTGGTCTTGCCTGCTGGTTGTGTCTGCTCCGACGCTTCCGTGCATATGGAGCAGCCCGATAGCTTTGGCCTCAGGCAGGCGTTGGCGGTCACGGCCGGTCTCGCTGAGTGCCTTTCCCCATGACCTCCGATGACCTCCGGGCCCGCCTGGCCCGCCTGGGCTACCAGTTGAAGACGGGGGCAACCCCCCAAGGCAGCGGGGAGCAAGCATCACTCGCTGAGCCCTCACCCCGTGAACATGCCAGAGGGCATGTTCACGCCTCTCCCAGAGGGAGAGGGATGTATCCCATTGGCCAGGTGGTGGAGGGTAGCTACCTCTCCACTCCTTACGGCGACTGCTTTGTCGCGGAGCACCATCACCCCGCCGGACATCCCCACGGGTCCTATCGTCTGGATGAGGCGCTGGAGGTGGCTCCGGAGCAGCTCTCCTGGCTGGGGAGGGATCCCCGACTCGCGGGTATCGACCTCTCCCGCTGCGCCTTTCTGGATACCGAGACCACCGGGCTCGCTGGGGGCACCGGCACCTACGCCTTCCTGGTGGGGCTCGGCCACTTCCGGGGGAGTCGCTTCGTCGTCCGGCAGTTCTTCATGGAGGACTACGATGCCGAGGATGCGGTCCTCCATGCGCTGATCGAGGCGGTGGAGCCGTTGGAGGGTGTGGTGACCTTCAACGGCAAGGCCTTCGACCTTCCGCTGCTGGAGACCCGCTTTCAGATGCTTCGTCGACCCTTTCCACTGAAGGGATTTCCCCACCTGGATCTGCTCTTCCCTGCCCGCCGTCTCTGGCGGGAGCGGCTCGATAGCTGCGCCCTCGCCTTCCTCGAAGTCGAGATCCTGGGGGTGGAGCGGGATCGGGACGTCCCGGGGTGGCTGATCCCCACCATCTACTTCAACTATCTCCAGAGTTGGGATGCTCGGCCCCTCGCTCCCGTCTTCGAGCACAACCGGCAGGACCTCCTATCCCTGGCCACGCTGGCCGTTCGGCTTGCGCGCCAGTACGCGGATCCATTTCACCCGGAACTGGAGGATCCTCGGGACCTGGTTGCCCTGGGGACTGTCTTCGAGGGATTGGAGATGGTGGACCGCGCGGCCCTCTGCTATGAAAGGGCCGTAGAGCTGGCGCCGGCAGGCGACCTGCGCGGCCGGGCGATGCTGCGGTTGGGGAAGCTGTACAAGCGGCTGCGGCTCCGGCAGGATGCCGTGGAGGTCTGGCGAAAGCTGTCTGCCACCGGGCATGGCTACAGCCTGGTGGCTCACGTGGAGATGGCCAAGCACTACGAGCACGTAGCCAGGGACTACCTGCAGGCCGAGCGGATCACCCTTCAGGCCTTGGCGGCCCTGGAGCTGCGGACCGCGCGCTTCGAGCCCTGGCGTGCGGATCGAGAGCGACAGGAGTTGGAGTGCCGGCTGGCGCGGCTGCGCCGCAAGTTGAGCCGGCAGGCCAAGTAGGAACTGGTTTCTGTCTCCGATGGCTCGAGTGGGAGGGTTGCCCGCACCAGCCCGCGCCCACGGATGAACGTTGGAAGCAGCATCTGTTAACATGCCAGCAAGAACCACCGCGTGAGGTATGCATGATGGAACGACGGGAAGCCGACGGAACCGTGCTGGTGCTGGATGCGGACACCCTGGGCCGAGGCGACGACGAACTTGGATCCCAGCTGATGGTGAACTTCCTGCGCACGATCGCCTTTCGGGACGAGGTTCCCGGGACGGTGGTGTGCTACAACACTGGAGTGAAGCTGGCAGAGCAGGGCTCCTCGGCAGTGCCGATGCTGGAAGCCCTGGCGCAGAAGGGTGCCGAGATCGTTCTCTGCGGTACCTGCGTGAGCTATTTCAAGATGGCCGAGCGGCTGGCTCTCGGCCGCGTCAGCAACATGCAGGAGATCGTGGATCTCCTGATGAATGCAGGGCGGACCATCTACGCGTAATCCATTCGGTTCTGAGTTCTGAGTGTTGATCGCGAATCGCTTGACGAGATCGGA
>JAJYNT010000115.1 GCA_021786215.1 Chloroflexota bacterium
GGATCTCCTCGGCGGAATGTGGAGATGCTTCGCTTCGCTCAGCATGACAATACCTGTTCCTTGACAGTTGCCCCAACCTTTCCTATACTAGTCAACGTACAAAGTGAATAAAGTCCTTCGGGGCAGGGTGAGGCGGCGACGCCAATTCCCGATCGGCGGTATCGCAGTAGTGCTGCGGAGCCCGCGAGCCGATGAGGCAGACCTGGTGTGAGGCCAGGGCCGACGGTACAGTCCGGATGGTAGAAGGCACACGACGGTTGCATCGGGCGGCCCGAGGCTGTAGTGCCTTGGTGGCTGCCTTTCTTGTTTGGGCTTCGATCGGAGCGGAGGTGTCTCGCCCGTCCGAGCGTCGAATCCTCATGCTGCGATGGTGTGGGACGGCAGGGAAGCCGTCCCCCTAGAGGTGGCGCATGGCTGACATAGACTACATGGCCAGGGCGATGGAGCTCGCGGCCATGGCCAAAGGGAAGACCGGCAACAACCCGGCGGTCGGCGCACTGCTTGTGCGCGACGGGCACATCGTCGGAGAGGGCTACACCCAGCCACCGGGACAGGCACACGCGGAGATCGTCGCGCTGCGGCAGGCGGCCGGCATGGCCCGTGGTGCCACACTCTACGTTACCCTGGAGCCATGCTGCCACCACGGGCGAACCCCTCCCTGCACCGACGCCCTCATTGAGGCCGGGGTTGCCGAGGTCCACATGGCGATGCTGGATCCGAACCCGCTGGTGTTCGGAAAAGGGAAAGTCGCGCTGGAGGCTGCCGGCATCACCACGCACCTGGGAGAAAGAGAGGCGGAGGTCCGTCACTTCCTGGAATCCTGGCTTGCCTTCGTTGCGTCCGGTCATCCCCAGATCATTGCCAAGTACGCCATGACTTTGGATGGCAGGATAGCTACGTCCACCGGCGAGTCCCGTTGGATTACCGGGACCGAAGCTCGGCGGCGTGTGCACGGGTTGCGCGCTGAAGTCGATGCTATCATGGTCGGGGTCAACACGGTGATAGCCGATGATCCTCAGCTGACAGCTCGAGACGATTCGGACAGACCCTTGCCCCATCAGCCGATGCGGTTGATTGTGGACTCCACTGCCAGGGTGCCGCTCTCAAGTGGCGTGATCAGCGGCAACTTGCCCGGCCGCACAGCTGTCATCGTAGGGCCCGGGGCCGATCCGGCGCGGTTGATGGATATCGAGGCCATGGGAAACGTGGTGATCTCCGTTCCTGCCAAGCTGGGCAGGGTGGACCTGGAGGAGGCGCTGCGGATCCTGGGCGCGGAATGGGGCATCACCTCGGTGCTGGTGGAGGGCGGCGGCGAGCTGCTGGGATCGCTATTCGACCAGCGACTGGTGGACAAGCTAGTGGCTTTCGTCGCTCCCAAACTGGTGGGTGGGACCGGAGCTCCTGGGCCTGTTGGGGGCAAGGGCGTCGAGGCGTTGGACGCCGCGGTGCGCTTGAAGCAGGTGAGCTGGGAGCAGGTCGGCGATGATCTGATGGTCCTGGGTTACGTGGATCGAGATAACCCTGGGGAATGACCGAGATAACCTCCCCATCGGAGTCTTGGATGTTTACCGGAATAGTCGAAGAGATAGGCGCAGTGCAGTCACTGGTCGGAGGAGCCGAAGGATACCAGCTGCGGGTCCGAGCTCAGAACGTGGTGGAGGATCTCAAGCTGGGGGACAGTGTCGCCGTGAACGGGGCCTGCCTGACCGTCACCAGTTTCGATGCTGGAGGATTTACCGTGGGGCTCTCGCCTGAGACCCTCCGGCGCACAAACCTGGGGGAGGCCAGACCGGGCGACCGGGTGAACCTGGAACGGGCGCTGCGGCCCACCGACCGGATGGGGGGGCACTACGTTCAGGGGCACGTGGACGGTGTGGGGAGCGTGGCGGGACGGCGCAGGGAGGGCGACGCGCTGCTCGTTCGCTTTACCTGCCCGGCCGAGCTATCCCGCTACATAGTCGAGAAGGGCTTCATCGCCGTTGATGGCATCAGTCTCACGGTGACCGGCCGCGGCGAGGGCTGGTTCACGGTCTCCTTGATACCCTTTACTCAGCAGTCGGTCACCTTGAGCGATAAGGGTGTGGGAGAGAGGGCCAATCTGGAGGTCGACATAATCGCCAAGTATGTGGAGAGTCTCCTCGGCGGCCGAGAGCAGGGAGGTGTGATCACCGAGCGTCTCCTGGCGGAGGAAGGTTTCATGTAGGGGGTGATGGCGATGCCGTTGTCTACGGTCGAAGAGGCCATCCGGGATATAGGGGAAGGGAAGTTCGTCATCGTGGTCGATGACGAGGACAGGGAGAACGAAGGCGATCTGGTGATCGCCGCCGAGCGAGTGACCCCCGAGGCGATCAACTTCATGGCCAAGTACGGCCGGGGGCTAATCTGCATGCCAATCGTGGGCAGCCGGCTGGACGAGCTGCAGATACCGATGATGGTGCACAACAACACCTCATCCTTCGGGACAGCCTTCACCGTATCGGTGGAAGCGAAGCACCGCACCACCACCGGGATCTCTGCCTACGATCGGGCGGCCACAGTGAGCGCACTGCTCGATCCAGCCACTCGTCCGGAGGATCTGGCGAGACCCGGGCACATGTTCCCTCTTAGAGCGGCCGAGGGAGGCGTGCTCAAGAGGACCGGGCAGACTGAGGCGGCGGTGGACCTGGCCAGGCTTGCCGGACTCTACCCGGCTGGGGTTATCTGCGAGATCATGAGCGAAGATGGAACGATGGCTCGCCGGCCGGAGCTGGAGCGCTTCAGTGAGCGGCACGGCGTCAAGATCATCAGCGTGGCCCAGCTGATAGACTACCGTCGCCACAGGGAGAAGCTGGTGCGAAGGGTCGCGGAGGCTCGACTCCCGACCCGTTATGGAGACTTCGTCATTTATGCGTATTCCAGCGAGGTGGACAAGGAGGAGCATGTGGCCCTGGTGATGGGGGATCTTCGGGACGGCCCCCCTCCGCTGGTACGAGTTCACTCCGAGTGCTTAACCGGCGACGTGCTGGGCTCTCTTCGGTGCGACTGTGGGGATCAGCTTCGCCTCGCCATGGAGAAGATCGGTGGGGAGGGCCGAGGAGTAGTGCTGTACATGAGGCAGGAGGGTCGTGGAATCGGGTTGCACAACAAGGTGAGGGCCTACCAGCTTCAGGATCGCGGGCTGGATACCGTGGAGGCCAACACTCGACTGGGCTTTCCACCGGACAAACGGGACTACGGGATCGGCGCCCAGATCCTCGTGGACCTGGGGCTGTCCAGGATCCGAATCATGACCAACAATCCGCGGAAGCTGGTGGGGCTGCAGGGGTTCGGACTGGAGATAGTGGAGCGTGTCCCACTGATCAGCGAACCCGCGCCCACCAACTTTCGCTACCTTCTGACTAAGCAGGAAAAGATGGGCCACCTGTTGGGGTTGGACCCCGACGATCTCAGGGAGGAAGTTACGGATGGGAAGAACGTTTGAGGGCGAGCTGGTCGGAAGAGGACTGCGCTTCGCCGCGGTGGTCTCTCGCTTTAACGAGTTCATCAGCTCTCGGCTGCTGGGCGGGGCGAAGGACGCGATGGCCCGGCACGGCGTGGGCGAGGAGAACCTGGACGTGGCGTGGGTGCCGGGCTCCTTCGAGATACCCCTGATCGCAAAGAAGATGGCCCAGAGCGGCGAGTACGCGGCCGTGATCTGCCTGGGGGCCGTTATTCGTGGGGCTACCCCCCACTTTGATTACGTGGCTGCCGAGGTCTCGAAGGGGGTCGCCAACGTGAGCCTCGAGACCGGGGTGCCGGTAATCTTCGGGGTGATTACCGCCGACAACCTGGAGCAGGCGATCGAGCGGGCGGGGACCAAGTCGGGCAACAAAGGGTTCGATGCGGCCGTGGCGGCGATCGAGATGGCTAATCTGGTGGCTGCGCTCCGATCGGAGCGCTAGCAACTCTCCCTCTCCCTTTGGGAGAGGGTTGGGGTGAGGGCTGACCGTGCGGCCCAACCAGCGCTGCATTGTTGATCGGTTTCTTGGTCTAGGCTCGCTGGCCCAGCTTCCTCTCGGTGCCGTGGAGGAGTCGGTGGATGTTATCCCGGTGGCTGAGGATGACGAAGGCGGCCCCCAGCAACCCGAAGAGGAAGTGGGGGAAGGGTTGGCCCAGCAGCACCACCACGACCAGCATAGTCACCGGCACGGTGCCGGAGCCCAGGACCGAGCCGAGGGAGACGTAACGGCTGCGGGCGACGACGGCAACCCCGATCGAAGTGGTGATCACCATTACCAGCGGCGATATCACCATGAGGGCGCCAAGCCCCGTCGTTACCCCTCGACCCCCCTTGAAGCCGATGAAGATGGAGTAGTTGTGGCCTACAAGTGCCGCCAAGCCGGCGATGACGTCGGCCGTGGGGTCGGAGTGAGTGATCAACCGGGCTACCAGGATCGCGACGACCCCTTTGAGGAAGTCGCCGGCGAAGACGGGTGCCGCGGCCTTCCAGCCCATGGTTCGCAGGACGTTGGTAGCGCCGGTTCGCTTGCTACCCTGCTGTAGAATGTTGATGTTGCCCCTGAGTCGTGCTAGCAGGTAGCCGGTGGGGATGGCACCGAGCAGGTATGCCAGCCCTCCTACCAGCAGGTAGAGAGCGTATTGCATATCTTGTTGCCGCCTCGCCAGATGGGAGGGGCGATAACTCGCCCGCTCAGGTCGGGTTACACCTGTTCTCGGGGTTTGGAACGCGGCTGGTTACACATTCATCCGCCGGGCCGTTTTCACATGGACTCGAGAGCGTGGCAATAATAGCATAACGACCAGGTGAACTGAAGGTGTCTGAGAGAATCTGCATCGTGAATGCTGGTGGCTGGGGAACTGCCCTCGCCGTCCTTCTGACCGGAAAGGGTTACCCGGTCACCCTTTGGGCCCGGCGGCCTGAGTTGGCGGAGGCCATCGCTCTCACTCGAGAGAACCCCGACTACCTGCCGGGAGTCCGGATCCCCGACCTTGTGTATCCTACGT
>JAJYNT010000039.1 GCA_021786215.1 Chloroflexota bacterium
CATGACCCTCATGAATGCCTGTCCCGGCAGCAAGGCCCTGAAGAACCCGATCCCCGAGCCGATACTCTGCTCCGGCTGCGGCGAGGAGCTGGAGATCTGGACCGACGAGTTCAAGGTCCGGTGCAAGAGCTGCGGCACCATCACCTACAAGGAGAGGGGCGCCTCCTGCATAGACTGGTGCCAGCACGCCGAGAGTTGTGTGGGTCCCGAGCTCTTCCGTCGACTGAAACGCTAGCGCCACGAGGACTCGGATTGAAATCAGTGGCGAGATCGTTAGCTGACGATATGCCGAAGTTGAATGCGGCTGCGGAAAAAGCGGTGGATGGCAACCGAGTCCCCTGGCCTCGACGGGTCGCCGCGAGCCTGATGCTGCCGCGAGAACATGGCGCTTGGGCCATGCTGCTGATGCCATATCTCGTGGGCACGCTGGTGGCAGGCTGGGGAGGTTGGAGTTCCCTTCTACTGGTGGTGGCCATTCTCGCGCTCTTCGCCGGCAGCCGCCCCCTGGAGGTGGCCTTGCAGCACGCGGGTCGCCCCCATGTGTCCCTCCAGGGAGAGACCATCGGCGTTACAGCCGCGGTTCGGGACTACGGCGCGGAGAACCGAGAGATCAGGCGCCGCGCCATCGTGCACCTGGCGGTCGACCTCGGGCTCGGCGCCGCCGCGGGGCTCCTCCTCCTGATAGCGTTCCGACGATGGGACCTCATGGCTATCGGGCTGGTCGCGGGTGCGGCCCTGGCGCTCCAGTTGCCCCTCAAGCGGCTGCGGTGGGATCGCGGCTGGCCGGCGCGGCTCCTCTCCATCGCGGCCCTGTCGGCAACGGGGCCGGCGGCGTACTATGCCTCTTCCGGGGCGCTTGGCCACCAGGCTGTAGCCGTGTGGTGGCTAAGCTTCCTTTACTCAGGGGCAAGCGTCTTCTACGTGAGATTGGTCTACCAACCCCCGGCACGACTGAAATCGGGGATTGCTCAGGAGCAACGCTCCCAAGCGGGAAGGCAGCTCCTCATCTATCTCTCGTCGGCGGTCCTGTCGGTGGTGCCCCTTGCCGCCGTTGGCTGGATGCCTCTACTGGCTCTCGTGGCCCTTCTCCCCACCTTCGCAAAGGGGATCTGGGCATGGGCCAACCCGGACTACCGTCCCACCTTGAAGCAGGTGGGGATGGCGGAGATCGGCCACTCGAGCCTGTTTGCCCTGCTAGCGGTGGTAACCATCGCCTCCTGGAGAATAGGCTGAGGTAGGATAGACGAGGCTCCGCGTCTCGGAGCCGGCTACGGCTTGCCTGATGCCGAGAGGATGACACCGGTCACCGAGACGACCGACTCGCCGGGAGCAGGGCGGATCGAGTAGGCCACTGTCTCTCCTACGACGCCACTCAGAAGCTTCAGCATGAGATAGATAGGCGGCAGCCCACACACCTTGCGACTATCCCTCTCCGCGACAAGCAGATCCAGGAACCCCTCCGCATCACCTCTACAGATGGTCGCCAGCATCTCGGCGTCCGAGAGCGACAGGGATGCCTGCTCCGCGGGACCCATCGTCTGGGAGTCGCCAAAGGAGGGACCCATATGCGCGAGGTCCGCAGCGGCCACCACCAGCGTCCGCTCCCGCTGTGCAATGGAGATCAGGGCCTCGGCCCCAGCTCGCCACGACTCGACCTCGGCCGGTCGGCCGTTGCCTTCGGTATAGGGATGGAATGAGCCGCACAGCACAGGCACCATCTTGACCGGTCGGTTCCCGGTGAGATAGCGCAACCAGACCGCGGCCAGCTCGACGGAGTGCTCGGTGCGATGGTTCAGCTCCAGACCGAAAGCTGCTTGCGGCCCCATCGCCTCGGCAACCATGTCAACCGCCCCTTCGTCGGTGGGCAGGACTCCAAACGGGGTGTCGTAGCTCTGCCTGGTCAATGTAAGCGCCCCCGGGGCGCCCGCGTGGTCGGTGCCCAGGACGAGAAAGAGATCGAACTCGGCAAGGGCTTCCTTCACTCGATCCCAGAGCCGGGCGTACACCAGTCCACCCCGAGCGTAATCGATGTGAGGGCAGATCACGGCTCGAAGGTGACCCGGGGGATCGATATGCCCGTTCCGCCGCGAAGCTGCCTCCGCCATGAAGCTGTCCAGCAAGTCCGCCAATTTGGGAGCTTTGGCCGGATACCCGTTTCCTGCCAGGGCCGGGGATCTGGAAGGCAAACTCCGGTAGCTATCCAACGCCTGCCGGTAGGCCGCTGCGAAGCGATCACTCTCCAGCATGAGCGCCTCGTCCAGCTGGGCAAAAACAGTTTCGACCACCCCAGGTCGCAGAGGGATACCGGTCTCCAACTGATAGGCAATTCGAAGCGCAGCCAGATCGCGCTTCCCGTCGCAGAGGGCAAGCAGGGGGACGAGGGCTTGGGGCACAACTACCCCACGAGCGCCAATGGCCAGCCGATCCTGCAACAGCAGCGCCGGCTGCCCCGACTGCTCGATCCACTGAATGTCGAGAGGGCGTAACCTGGGTTGGAAGTTACTATCCATATGGCCGATGAGGGGATTCTAACACACCGGCCAGGGATTGGAGGAGCCGTCAAGCCGACATGCTCTCATCATGGGCCGGCGGCATTACGCCCGAAACCTTGCGCCGGAGCTGATTACGGATCACGAACCATCCCAGGCAGAGGTAACAGACCAGGGCGGCCAGCCGAGGGGAAAAAAGGAAATAAGAGCGGCAGGCTGCGGCACCTCCCTCTCCCCACAAAGTGTATAATCGGCCCGCGGCGGGCCCTCGAGTTGGCTGTGAAAGGAGTCTGATCTGAGATGACGGACGAGGCGGGGATGCTCTCCTCCAACCCCGGGGCAAGGCCCCTGGACGGGGTTCGCGTCATTGATCTGGCAACCGTGATCGCCGGCCCCCACTGCGCCACCCTCCTGGGGGAGTTCGGCGCGGATGTGATCAAGGTCGAGCTTCCGGGCGTGGGCGACTCCCTACGCAAGTTCTGGCCTCAGTACAATGGCACGGCGCTGGTCTGGCGGGTCGAAGCCCGCAACAAGCGATGCATCACCCTGGATATGCGGAAACCCAGGGGCCAGGAGATCATCAAGAAGCTGGTGAAGATCTCCGACATCCTGGTGGAGAACTTCCGCCCTGGAACGCTTGAGCGATGGAACCTCGGATACGAGCAGTTGAAGGAGATCAACCCGGGGCTGGTGATGGTGAGGGTAACCGGCTACGGCCAGTTCGGCCCCTACAAGGACAGGCCGGGGTTCGGCCGGATCGCCGCGGCCTACGGGGGTCTCAGCTACCTGGCCGGATACCCGGACAGACCACCCGTCATCCCGGGCACGGCCTCGATCCCCGATTACCTGACGGGCGTCTACGGGGCCCTTGGCGCCATGATGGCTCTTCGCCACAGGGACAGGACGGGCCAGGGTCAGTACGTCGACATCGCTCTGTACGAGCCGGTGCTGCGGATCCTGGAGGAGGTCCCGGCGGCCTACGACAAAATGGGTCTTGTCAGGGAGCGGCTGGGAACCGGGGCGGCGAATGCCGTGCCGCACAACCACTACACCACCAGCGATGCCCGCTACGTCGCGATCGCCTGCACCAATGACACCATGTTCCACCGCCTGACGGTGGCCATGGGCCGGCCGGATCTGGCCGACGACCCCAACTTCTCCTCAAACGCGCGGAGGGTCGCACACAGGGGCAAGACCGATGCCATGGTGCAGGAGTGGGTGGGCTCCTACACGGCGAAGGAGGTCATGGAGATCTTGGAGGCCAACGAGGTTCCCAATGGCCTGGTGTACAGCGTCGCCGACATGTTCCAGGATCCCCACTACCAGGCTCGAGAGAACATCATATCTATGAACGACCCAGTGGACGGAGAGATAAAGATGTGCTCCGTGGTGCCGAGACTGTCCGAAACCCCCGGTCGGGTGGAGACGACAGGTCCCGAGATGGGTGCTCACAATCAAGAGGTCTACTGCGACCTTCTGGGCTTCTCGCCAGAAGAGCTGGACCGGATGAAGGGCGAGGGGATCGTTTGAAGCTGCTCATCTCCACGAACAACCCCGATAAGGTCCGAGAATTCACCCAGATACTCGCCGGCCTTCCTCTGGAGATCGTGACCCCTTCCTCTCTAGGTCTGAGGCTAGAGGTGGAGGAAACTGGCGCCACCTTTGCCGAGAATGCGGAGCTCAAGGCCCGGGCGTTTCACGAGGCCACGGGGTTGCCCTCCGTCGCCGACGATTCGGGACTGGAGGTGGAGGCCCTGGATGGGGCACCGGGTGTGTACTCAGCCCGCTACCAGGGGCTTCCAGACGGCGAGGCCAAGAACCGGCTGGTTCTCCACCAGATGGAGGAGGTGCCGTGGGAAAGGCGGGGCTGCCGCTACGTGGCGGAACTGGCCATCGTGGACGAAAAGGGCAAGCTGCACCGCTGCAGGGGCATCCTGAATGGGAAGGTAGCGATGGAGCCTCGAGGCCAGGGGGGCTTCGGTTTCGATCCGATCTTCTTCGTCCCATCCAGAGGGCGCACCGTGGCCGAGATGGCCCCCGAGGAGAAGAACCGGATCAGCCACAGGGGAAAAGCCGGTCGCTGCGCGCGACGCGTCCTGGAAAAGCTGCTGGCAGCATCCTGAACCGCTCTATGCAGGAACCCGGACTTCCCTGTCCACATGGTAGAGGCGTACGCTTCGTAGTAACGACTTTAGTCGTTGGTATCTCGTGATCTTGGACGAGGACGAACGACTGAAGTCGTTACTACCACCCTGGTCGCTCCGCGAGCCTTCTGGAACCCGCTACTATCACCTATGGAAGAAGCGTGCGGTGCGCTGCACGACCGTCTCGGTGACCTCGTATTCCCCTTTGGGGGGCCGTTTCGACCAGGGGAAGCGTCCCCGCCTGCCGTCAATCGGCTTGCCGGCAGCCAGGAGTGCGAGAGCTTGGGAAGGGTCCCGCGTGGTAACTCGGCGGGTCACCTCCCGCCTGGCTATCTCCACCACCGT
>JAJYNT010000468.1 GCA_021786215.1 Chloroflexota bacterium
GGCGGCCTGAGTCGCCAACTGATCGAACTCCTGGTCCGACCAGTGGCTCTCGTTCCACTTGGCCCCGGACATGTAGGCCAGCTGCAGATAGGGCTGAGGGGTAGCCCTGGATCCCCAGTCGGTGATGCCGTAGTCCACCTGGAGCCACCCATCGTCCTGGTAATAGGTGTCCACCGGCACGACGTTTATGTTCACCTTGACGCCGGCATCGGCCAACTGCTGTTTCCACACCGTGGCGATCTTCGGGACGTCCATGGCGTTCTGGGCCATCAAGGTGATCTCGAGATTCTCGTACCCGGCCTCCTTCAGCAGCGCCTTGGCCTTGGCCACGTCCCTCTTGGGCTCCGGAACGTTGAGATAGTAGTCTCCGAAGCTTGGGCCGATGGGCGTATCGCGACCGCTAACCCCATAGCCCAGACGTGCAACCTGCAGTATCGCGGAGCGGTCGGTGGCCAGTTTCAGCGCCTGCCGTACCCTGGGATCCTTGGCGGCGCCCCGGTCGGAGCGCATGTGAATGACGAAGTGCATGTTGGTCAGTCCCTCCAGGAGGGTGGTCTTCCCCTCCTTCTTGAGGGTCTCCGCCAGCTCGGCCGGCAGCCCTATCACCACGTCGATCTCACCGGCCCGCATCGCCTCCACATGGGAGGTCAGCTGGGGCGCGTAGATGTCCTGCATGGCATCCAGATAGGGAAGGCCGGACATCCAGTAGTTGGGATTCCGCTTGTAGGTGGTCCGATCCTCCGGCGAGAACTTGTCCAGGATGAAGGGACCTGTGCCGTTGAAGGTGGTCTTGAAATCCTTGGTGTCGCTGGCCACCACGGCGGCATGGTAGTCACCCAGGTCGGCCGGCAGGTCCGGGTTCGGCTTGGCCAGGGTGAACTGGATGTGGGAGGCGTCTACCGCCTTCATGCCCGAGATGTTGGCGTAGAGATCAGCCGTGGCAGCGCCGATCGACTTGTCCTTCAGCCGATTGAAGGTGAAGATCACGTCGTCGGTGGTCAGCGACTTCCCGCTGTGGAAGGTGACTCCCTTGCGCATCTCGAAGGTCCAGACGGTGCCGTCTTTGTTGGCCTCCCAGCTAGTGGCGAGGGCCGGGGCCGGCTGGTTCTTCTCGTCGATCCAGACGAACCAGTCGTAGATCTGAGCCACAGCGGCGATCTCGTTGACGCTGGTCTGCAGCGCTGGGTCCAGCGTGGTCGGCGGCTGCCAGCCTCGCTTGAGTGTGCCGCCCCTCTTCGGTCCGGACGCTGCCCCCGCGGTAGGTGCACCGGCCGCGGGTTTGGCCGAGGAGGCAGGAGCGCTGGTCGCCGGCGCTTGGGGCGAACCGGCGCAGGCCGCTAGTGAGCTGGCGGCTGCACCGGACAGGCCCAGCACGACGAGGGCCTGGATAAACTGGCGGCGGCTGATCTGGCCCGATCGCAGCCGATGACTCAAGCTATCGATAGTTTCCTCGGTACTCACTTCGTTCCCTCCTCGATCAGTTGAAAGCTACAGAATAGGCTTTGGATCCGCAGAGGCACCAGGGGAATCGTAGAGCAGATGAGAGGAATTGCCGGCGGTAGTATACGCTAAGGAGGCAGACAGGTATAGACAGCCCCTATTTATCGACCCCTCACCCTCTGGGAACCAACGAAGATGGCACAGCCTCGCCCCGCTTCCGGCGTTCCACGAAATCGCGAATCGCTTCCTCCAGCCCGGGGTCGATCGGTGGCTCCTGATACTGCCCAAGCCACTCCTGCCACAGACTCTCGGCTCGCTGGGCGATGGTAGGGGCGCCATCCGCCTGCCACGCCTCGTAGCCGCGGGTTTCCACCAGGGGCGATGGACGAAGGGAGCGCCGGTAGTTTGCGATGGTGTGATCGGCCATGAGGAAGCTGCCGCCCGGTCCAATCTGGGCGATGGTGTCCAGAGCCAGGGAGTCCTCGTCCACTGGGAAGCCGGCCAGGTATCGCTTCATGGTCTCGATCATCTCCAGATCCAGGACGAACTGCTCGTAGCTGGCTGTAAGCCCTCCCTCCAGCCAGCCGGCCGCGTGGAGCAGGAACTGAACGTTGCTGAGGGTCAACGACCAGAGGCAGTTCATCTTCTCCAGGGACGCCTGAGCACCACCGATGGGTGCGGTGGTCACCAACCCCATACCTCGATGAGGCAGCCCATAACGTCGGGCCAGTTGCCCCGCCGCGATCTCCATCAGTATCCCCTCGCCGGTACCGAAGACCGGGGCGGCGCTTCGCATGTCGGCACCGGTGCCAAATGAGCCGTACAGCACGGGCGCACCGGGGTTGACCAGCTGGGCCAGGGTGACACCCGCCAGCACCTCCGCGTTCTGTTGGGCAATCGCACCCGCCGGAGTCACCGGCGACATGACCCCGGTGAGGACAAATGGTGTAATCTTGAGGGGTTGCCCGGCGCGGGCGAACACCATTATCGTTTCCAGGGTTTCGCGGCTGAAGCGAAGGGGGCTGTCCACGTTGATCCCGCCCAGCACCGCTGGATGAGCTCGCAGCTGCTCCTCATCACCGAACAGCAGCGAGGCCACAGCGAGACAGTCCCCGGCGCTGCCGCCATCGAGGCTCATCACCCCCATCGGCTTATCGGAGTAGCGGAGCGCCGCGTACAGGTAGTCCAGATGGCGGGTCGAGGGGGGGAGATCCAAAGCCTCCACGCAGCGGTAGGTCACGTCCAGCAGGCGGCTGTGATGGGTCAGCTTGATAAACTGCACCTGGTCCGCGTAGCTGCCGTACCGGCGCCCCTTTTCCCGATCCTCCACCATCAAGGGGCCTCCCACCGGCGCCAGCACCATGGAATCGCCCCCGATCACGACGTCGCGAGCCGGGTTGCGACCGCGAAGTTCGAAACTGGAAGGCGACTTGGATACCGCTTCGGTGACGAGCCCCCGGGGAAGACGAGCTCTTTGAGCATTCCAATCCACCTCGGCACCCTTTGAGGCCAAGAGGTCCAGGGCTCGGCCATCCAGCAGCTCCACACCCACCTCCTCCAGGAGGCGCAGGGAGGCCAGATGCAACTCCTCGACCTGATCATCGGAGATCACGGTTAGAGGACGCGAAGCGACTTTCAGCATGGAACGGTGACGCCTCTCTTGAGATGGAGATAAACAGCATAAGATGGCAACCAGACCGTGTCAAGAAAGCCTCTCAGCACCGCCAGTCGCACGACTAACGTAGATGGACGGCCTCCGGCCCGTGCGGACCGGGTACCGCGTGTAGATGGCGTCGCGCAGGATAGCCATCGCGCCCTCTTCCACCAGGGCCACAGTGCAGCCCCCGAAGCCGCCGCCGGTCATGCGGACGCCCAGGCATCCAGGTATCTGCCGCTGGATCTCGACCAGGCTGTCGATCTCAGGGGTAGTGATCTCAAACAGATCCCGCATGCTCGCGTGCGAAGCATTCATCAGCTCCCCGAATGCGACCAGGTCACCCCGCTGGAGGGCTGACACGCCATTCAGCACGCGCTCGTTCTCGTCGACAACATGGCGACAGCGCCGCGCCACCAAAAGCGGCAGACGATCTCGATTTCGATCGAGCAGGGTTGTGCTCGCGTCCCGCAGGGCTGGTACGCCCATCAGCCGCGCCCCCTCCTCGCACTGAGCGCGACGCTCGTTGTAGGCGCTGTCTACAAGCCCGCGTCGCACGCCGCTGTCCGTGATCACGATCCGCACCCCGGCGGGAAGCGGTACCTGCTGGTGATCGAGAGTGCGGCAGTCGATGAGAAGGGCATGGTCGGGACGGGCCAGCGCAGCGATGAACTGGTCCATGATGCCACAGTGCATGCCGACGAACTCGTTTTCGGCACGCTGGCCGATCAGCGCCGCCCGCACCCCATCCAGGGTCAATCTGCTTATGGTGCGAAAGGCGGCGATCGTCGAGACCTCCAGCGCGGCCGACGAGGATAGTCCGGCACCGAGCGGCACGTTCCCCGCGATGGCTGCATCCATGCCGCGCAGCCGGTATCCCTCCTGCTGCAGCACATGGGCGACGCCCCGCACGTAGTCCGCCCAACTCGGCCGCACCCCGGTACGCTGGATGTCGTCCAGCGAAAATGCGTCGCGATCATCGAAGTCGACGGCGTAGATCCTCACCTGCCTATCCGGCCGGGCGCGGGCGGCGATACGGATGTCGTAGTCGATGGCCATGGGCAGAACGAAGCCCTCGCTGTAGTCGGTATGCTCGCCGATGAGGTTCACACGCCCGGGGGCGCGAATGAGCAGGTCAGGCGATCCACCCCATGCGCGGCCGAAGGCATACCTCAAGGCATCGTTGCGATCAGCGTTCATGGCTCCATCCTCGCATCGCGCAACCTTCTCGCGGCGGCCTCGGGAGTCAGGTCACGCTGGGGCATGCCCAGCATCTCGAAACCCACCATGAACTTGCGCACGGTGGCGCTACGAAGGAGGGGCGGATAGTAGTGGGCGTGCAGGTGCAACTCGCCGTGCGTCCCGCGGTCGACAGGCGACTGATGGAATCCCATCGAGTACGGAAAGGAGACCCCGAATAGGCTGTCGTAGAGCGCGGTCAGCCGCTTTATCAGGTCTGCCAGCGCGTCACGCTCCGACGCCGTCGGGTCAACCAGGCTGTCCAGATGCCGCCGGGGCAGCACCATGGTCTCGAAGGGCCAGATGGCCCAGAAAGGAACCAGCGCCACGAAGCTGTCGTTCTGAAGTACGATCCGCTCCCCCGCGGCCAACTCCAGCGCCAGGTAGTCGCAGAGCAGGCAGCTACCGTGCTCCGCACGGTAGGCGGCAAGCATGCGCAGTTCCTTCGCGGGCTCGTTTGGCACGTGCTCCGTTCCCCATACCTGGCAATGCGGGTGGGGGTTGCTCGCGCCCATCGCGGCGCCGTTGTTCTCAAACAGCTGCACGTAGCCGATGCCATCCAGGGCGCTCAGTTCGTCGGTCTGCTCCGCCCAGGCATCCACCACTCGCCGCACATCCTCCACCGACATGTCCGTCAG
>JAJYNT010000347.1 GCA_021786215.1 Chloroflexota bacterium
CTCACCTTATGGTGCAATTTCAGAATCTTGACTTCGAGGCTGAACCTGGCGAGACTTGATCACGATGTCGGATGAGCGCCCGGATCGGATCCGGTGTGCCACTGGATTACAAGCCCGCAAAGAGCTCATGGGGCGGTTCAAGAGATGAGATTGACCCTTCTCCCAGGATCGTTCGCCTTATGTCGCCTCTCACCAAACCAGGAGATACCCGGCTGGGCGCTGGCCGACCGGAGCTTCATCTCCGTGACCTATACCTCGGAAGAGCTGTCCATCGTGTGCCACAGCGACCTTGTGCCGGCCGACGTAAACTGCGATGCCGGCTGGACAGCGCTCAAGGTAGAAGGACCAATGGACCTCTCCCTCGTCGGGGTCCTGGCTTCGCTGTCGGTCCCGCTGGCCGACGCGGGGATCCCCCTCTTTGCCATCTCCACCCACAACACCGACTACCTTCTGGTCATGGATGAGAAGCTGGAGAGCGCGAAGCAGGCACTCGAGAGGGAAGGTCACCTGATAGTCTCGTAGGGGTCGCCGATGCCCGTGCCGGTTGGGCCGTGTACTGGGGTGGGAGCCGGTGCCATCGCGTCTACCACTCAGCCCCCACCCTGCCTGCCTACCGTGGAAGTTCTAGATCCTATCCAGGACCGTGCGGTTGACCAGGGAACGAGGTCGATTCCCCTGAAGCACTATGGCCACCTCCTCTGCCGCCATTCGGTGCAGATCCCTGCTGGCACCCGGGGAGTAAAATGCCGCGTGTGAATTGATGATCACGTTGGGCAGTTTCAGCAGCGGATCGTCGAGAGAGGGCGGTTCCTGCTCCAGTACGTCCAGTCCAGCACCGGCAATCCTACCCTCCTCGAGCGCCCTGGTGAGAGCCCTCTGATCTATCAAGCTGCCTCGCGCGGTGTTCACCACAAATGCCGTCGGCTTCAACATGCCGATCTTCTCTGCGTCAAGGAGGTGATGGGTGGCAGCCGACAAGGGCACGTGCAAAGTCACGAAATCCGCCGTCCTCAGCAATTCCTCTAGAGTCACTTTGCGAGCGCCTTCTCCCTGTACGGACGCTGCTTCGACGTATGGATCGTATACAGCGATGTCGAAGCCGAAGGCCGCGGCCCGTTTCGCCACCGCTCGGCCGATCCGGCCCCAGCCGATCATCCCCAGGATCAGTCCCTCCAGCCGCTGGTTCGTTCGCCCCCCGGAATAGACGTCCCAGATTCCCTGCCGGACCTCGGCGTCGAGTCTGAACGTCGATCTGGCCAGTGCGAGCAGCATCGACAGGGTGTGATCGGCCACCTCTGGAACACAGTAGTTCGGAACGTTGCAGACCGGGATCCCGGCGTCGGTGGCCGCGTCGATGTCTATGCAGTCGTACCCGACGCCGTAACGAGTGATCACCTGGCAGCGCTCCATCACCCCAATCACCCGTTTCGTGATGGGAGCCCTCTCCACCAGCAGGCCGTCGGCGTACCGGACGATCTTCAGCAGATCCTCCTCGTCTCGGCACTCGTGTATTTCCAGTTGAGCATTGGCGCCCTCCAGCACTTTCTGCTCGATCACAGCGTCCTCATCGGGAAAAACGTGGTCGGTCAGCACCACTCGATAGGTCACAGTTACCCCTCCCCCAAAAACTAATAGGAGCCCACCGCAGAAGGATAACCTTCGAAAAGTTTGACAGTCAACTTGCACTATGATAATTTCCAGCAATTCGACCCACGGCGTTTCAGGCCTGTTGCCTCGGTCCTGGTGGTTGTCTGCCGTCAAGGGCTCCATCGCCAGCCGCGAGCATTCAGTTTGCCTGGAGCCCGCTTGGGTGTCCGGTCGCTCCTCCGCCCAACGTCGTGGCTCGCACAGCTCAGTCCCTTCTCTGGATAGCTGTCTCGTGCCCACCTCAATTCGGACAGGAAATCGGGCTAGTGTTCTCGGAGAACAGATCAGATAACGCTTCGCTCTCGCCGGATTGCCTGGAATGTTCCGTCTGCAGCCCCGGGTGCGCCGCGGCATCCGGGCAGCTGCCTGCCCCGCAACGAGAGATCATGGCTCGGGTACAGCAAGAGCTTCTGGGTCAACCCATCGGACCAATCCCCCACCAATGTTGGCACTGTGCTCAGGCCCCCTGCATGGAGGCATGCCCCGCCGGAGCCATGAGCAGAGATGCCATCTCCGGTCTGGTGTGGGTTGACCGCGATCGCTGCGTCGGTTGTTGGATGTGCGTACTCGCCTGTCCCTTCGGCGCAGTGGTTCCTTCCGAGGACGGCAAACACGCTTCCAAGTGCGACGGTTGCCGCGGCAGGGAAGTGCCAGCCTGCGCGGGTAGTTGCCGGCCGCGGGACGACCTCTTCCTTCCTCACCTGAGGCTCGAATCCGCCCAACAGCGGCGAGAGAGATTCGCGAGCGCAGGCTGGGGGTGGCCCGCCCCCCTCAGCTATCCCGCTCCACAGGCTAATCCTCGATCCATCCCAGCTGTTAACTGGGATGGCAACTCCCCGCGGTACGTCGTCGTCGGTGCTGGGATCGCAGCCGTGCGTGCCGTGGAGACGTTGAGGATCGCGGCTCCTCACGCCCAGGTTGTGATGGTCTCCGACGAATCTACGGCACCCTATTCTCGTGTCTTGCTCTCGCACCACATCGCCGGCATCAAGAACGAGAAGTCGATGGCCCTGCGACCGGACGGCTGGCTCGCTGACATGGATGTCGAGATGGTCGCGGGAGATGGGGCTCGGGCACTGGACGTGGACCGCCATCGAGTGGTGCTGAACAGCGCACGCGAACTCCCCTTCGATCGGCTGCTTATCGCCACGGGAGCCAACTCGATTCGGTTGCGGGTCCCGGGCGCCGATTTGGAGGGGGTGGTCGGGCTGCGAAATCTTCCCGATGCCACCTCCATCAAGAGAATGGCGCCCGAGCAGGCCGTCGTCGTAGGTGGAGGCTTCATTGGCATAAAGGCCGCGGAGGCGCTGCGGCATCTGGGCGCCGAGGTGACCATTGTGGAGAAGTTGGGGCAGCTGTTGCCCCAAATGCTGGACAGCCAAGCGGCTGCCATGGTTCGCGTCCAACTCGAAACTCACGGGGTCCATGTGCTCACCGGAGTGGGAGTGCAGGCGATCGAAGGCCATGGTAGAGCTAGCAGTGTGCTGCTGGAGAGCGACGAGCGTCTCCGCGGCGACCTGGTCATTGTTGGTGTGGGCGTGGTCCCGAACGTCAGGTGGCTCAAGGGCTCAGCGGTGCAGATCGGCAGGGGTGTGATCGTCGACGATCAGATGCGAACCAGCGCCCCGGACGTTTGGGCCGCGGGCGATGTGGCCGAGTCGTTCGACCTGCTCACTGGAGCCAGGACCGTCAGCGGGATCTGGCCCGTGGCCGCCGCCCAGGGACGCATCGCAGGAGCCAACATGGCGGGTGGTAGCGAACGATTCGCGGGCTCCGTCCCAATGAACACCCTCGACGTCTTTGGGGTAGCTGTGGCCTCGTTCGGGCAGGTGAGGGGCGAGGTAGAGAGAATAGACCAGGAAAGCGACTCCCGCTATCAGAAAAGGATATACCGAGGCAGCGCACTGGTGGGCGCCGTCCTGGTCGGAGATCTGAGAGAGGCCGGCCGGCTGCTGGCCGAGGCCCGGCGATGAAGCTCGACCTGGTCGGAAAGGAGGGCAGGGGCCGGGAATATCCGAACGATCGCCAACCCTGTCGCCATGTTTCGCATCCTTTATCCCAGGCAGACTAAGGAAGGACGATATGCGAATAGACGAGACCAAGTGCACAGGTTGTCTCAAGTGCGTGCCCTACTGTCCGATGGGGGCAATATCGAAGGTGCCAAACCGGCGGCTGTCCACCATCGATGAAGACGAGTGTGTCGAGTGCGGTGTCTGCCTCAGGGCGAACGTGTGTGCTACCTCGGCCCTCTACCAGCAGCCGCTGGAATGGCCCCGGGTTCTTCGGTCCACCTTCAGCGACCCGCGGGTGGAGCACAAGGATACCGGCGTCCCCGGAAGGGGCACGGAGGAGATGAAGACCAACGACGTGACCGGCCGCTTCGGACCTGGACATGTGGGCATGGCAGTCGAACTGGGCCGGCCTGGCGCGGGGGCCCGCCTGTACGACGTGGAGAAGGTGGCGATGGTCATAGCAGGCATGGGTCTCCCGATCGAGCCTAAGAACCCCGTGACCTTCCTGATGACCGACGTCACTACCGGCAAGTTCAGGGAGGACGTGCTGAACGAGAAGGTCCTCTCCGCCATAGTCGAGTTCGACGCCGAGCTGGAGCAGGTACCTGAAATCGTGGCCAGGCTGAACGAGGTCGCGAAAGAGGTGGACACCGTCTTCAGCGTGGATCTCATCACCCTGGTGAATCGCGACGGCACTATTCCGGTGGAGAAGTTCGACCTGGCAATCCTGGGGCGCCCGCTCTCCATCAATGGAAAGACCAACGTGGGTTTGGCCCGACCGAAAGCCAAGTCCCTGGAGGGATACATCAATGAGTCACACTAATCACCGGCAAGGCACTCGCGAGAACCTGTCCAACTGCTACGCCACTATAGCGATGGCCTCCCAGGGCATTAACACGGAAGGCGCCTCCCAGAAGCTGCAGGAATTCCTGCAGCTCGCATCCCAGCACAATCCGGTCAATGCCGGCAACATGAAGGTGGGCAACCTCTTCATGGTTGGTAACATGGAGAACCTGTCCGCCGGCACCCAGGGGAGCATCGTCCAGGCGGCTTTCAACTCAATGGATGATCTGACCGGCTTCCTAACCGATCTAAACCGAGCCGATCTGGGCCTGTCCATCGTGGTTACCGGCCTCTTCGATGAGACCAAGGAGTGCTGCGACAGGGCCGACCTGCACCGCCACACCGTCGAGTACTCGCTCGGCGTCTTCGGCAAGACAGAGAAGTTGCCCGACAAGAGCGTCATGGAGATCTCAACCATGTGCGGCCATGGCCAGGTCTCTTTCAACCTGGTTCA
>JAJYNT010000275.1 GCA_021786215.1 Chloroflexota bacterium
GCTCGCGATCGGGCTGGGACTGCTTCCTCGGTCGGATGGGGGTGAGCAGCTTCAATCTGGCGATATACATGCCCCCTCTGGCGGGCAGCCCGGAGGATTGGTCCGGCTTCCCCCACATCACCCGTATTGTCGACCGGGGTGACCCGATGAACCGCACCAACGACGTGGGGGCCATGGAACTGTACGCCAGCCCCGTCATCTCCAGCGACCCCTTCCGAGTGATCGAAGCGCTCCAGGAGCGCTTCAAGCGGTAGCGGGCCTCTCCCGCTGCAGGATACAAGCAGGGCCTTTTGGTTTTCGAGTGGACGCCCGCCTCGTGACACGAACTAGCTTAGCGTCAGGTATCTACCTCCAGCCCTCACCCCGACCCTCTCCCACTGGGAGAGGGGGTCTGCGGAAACGCCTCTCCCCTTGGGAGACTTGACGGTAGCGAGCGTGCCGTCAAGGACCGAAGCGAAGCGAGGGCGGGTGAGGGCTGGCCCAACGGCAGAACTGAAAGGCCTTGAGGATACAAGGGCAGGGTCTTATGCCCCGCCGCCTACTTTCGCTCGGCATCGGCCAGCAGTCGCGCGATACCGGGATCGGGTTTCACCCCTCCACCGCCTTCTTCGCCCCGGAGTACAGCCCGCTCGCGCTGAGCCCCAAGGCCAGACCCCACATCACCGCGTCCAGCCACACCTCCAAACCCGGCAGCTGCTGCGCCACCACGTACCCCACCGAGATCGCGAGTCCCAGCCCGATCGCGAGCGGCGTCGCCCATACCGCGTCCAGCCCGACCCTCTTCGCCGCCTCCACCAGCCCGATGATCAGCGGTATCGCCAGAACCCCCGCGTACTCCGTAGGCATCCCTCACACCTCCCCATCTCGATAGCGCCGCACCGGCGCAAGCAATCGCTCCCCCGGGCACTCCGTCGCGTTCCCATCGGCTACCAGCTCCCCGTGGCCCACCACCGCGCCCCGCTCCAACCGGTACATCCTCCTGAGCAGCTCCAGTCGGGCCACCAGCGCCCTTTCCTGCGTCTCGGTCACCTCCCAACCCGGACCCGCGTCCATGGCGAGGTTGTATGCCCTCCGGTTCGCCCCCCTGCAGGCCCACACCACATGCTCGGCGGGCCGCATGAGCCACACCCGACCGTCCCGCGATATCCGCTCCTGGTACATGAGGCCATAGCCACCCTGCACCCCCGGCTCCTCGCTATCCCAGTCCTTGGCGATGTGACCCATCGCCTCCCTCCGGTAGAGCTCCACCGGGTCGTACCCATCCGGGAAGGGCGTCGTCGACCCGTCCCAGTGCACCACCAGCAGGGAGATCTCCCCGACGTCGCGGAGGTCCAGCCGGTTTCCCGGCTCCACCGGCAGCCTCCCCACCAGATCCGTCACCTCGAGGGTCGGGATGGACCCCACACCCTGCCCCTCCCCGCTGCGGGGAGGGGAGAGGGGTGGGGTCTCATCTCCGTCTCTCCCCCTCTCCCCCTCACCCCCTCTCCCCATCGCGGCCAGGAACAGCGTCACGTTCCCCGCGGGCGAGTACCACATCAAGCCCCTATCGGTCATCTGCACGATCGCCGACTGACTGCCCCAGCCGAGACCGTGCTCCTCCTCGACCGGCTCGCCCACCGCTGCCGGTCCCAACTGTGCCGCCACCCTTCGGAAGCCCTCAGTTCTGAACTCTGCCAACTCTCCCATCCCCCTTTTCCGCGATCTCCAGCTAAGGCCTTGCCCGAGGCTCAACCGCCGGCCACACATCCGGCGCTGGGCGGCGAGGGATGACCTTCCCTGCGTCAACGCCGGCACGCTCGGCTATCGGCAGATCTATCCAGGTACCGGCGCCAGGCGGGTGAGGGCTGAGGCCAGGGTACCGAACGGTCAGCCCTCACCCCGACCCTCTCCCTTTGGGAGAGGGGGTCAGCGGTAATCGCCTCTCCCCTTGGGAAAGGGTGCACTCAGCACCCAGCACTTAGTTCAGGCGGACGAGACGCCCGCGCTCCCAGCACTCAGCACTCAGCACTCAGCACTCAGAACCCGTCTTGTCAGCACTCCAGCAGCCGGCACCTCGCCACGGCCTGCGCCCCTCGTTCCTGGGCGGCATCGCTCAGCCTCTCTTCCAGCCACTCGAACCACACCTGGTACTGGCTGCCCTCCAGATCCTCGAAGCTGTTGATGCCCTTTGTCCTGGCCTGCCAGAGGATCTGGCTCAACTCCCTGCCGGTCCTTCCCTCCTGACTGCCGTCCAGCAACCTCAGGGGCGCTCCGATTACCCCCTCACACAACAGCTCCATCTCCCACTGCCGCTTGGTCTCCGGCTGGAGGGCATACTGTAGGGCTATGGCTGCCATGGCGGGACTGCCGAGGGGGCCGGCGCTCCCCAATTCGACCCGGATGGCCACCCGGTGGGAGGTGATCCCCTTCTCGAAGAGGAAGGTTGCGGAGGTGGAACCCTCGATATCCGATCTCCCCAGCGGTAGCCATTGGCCGGTCAGGTAGTCCACCTTGAGCTGGTGGATCTCCGGACTGCTCGATCCATCGACGCTGTAGAGTCCGGCCTTCCATCGCAAGCCGAGTCCGGGGTAGGCGAAGCTGTGCCGAACCCCGCTCTCCACCGTCTCCCAGTGCTCTCCTCCGTCGGCGCTCAGGTATAGATCCAGCCTGGTTCCCGCCGGGATCTGGCTGGAGAGCAGGGTGAGGGTGGCCTCGGATACCGGCTGTGCGGCGGGCAGCCTCAGCGGCTCGCTCACCGCCTCCCCGTTTCCCGACCAGATAGCGCTCATCTCCACCAGATCGGCGCCAACCTCCGAAGGGCTGGCGCCGCCCCCGCTGTAGGAAGAGCGTAGAGAGATATATACCCTGCTCGATGGGCTCAGATACCAGTTGAGCTCTGTTGTAGTGCCCTCGATGGTCCTGGCGACCGCATTGTCGCTCGGTGCCGCCGTGTTGGTGCCAATCACGTCCCAGACGCCCGTGACGTGGTTCCAGATCCGGAAGGTGACGCCGAGGACCGAGGCACCAAAGCTGTCACCCCGGCCGTAGCAGATGGCCCTGGGATGCAGTCCCACCGGGTTCAGTCCAGTCAGATCGAACTGGAACAGTTGATGTGAGTAGCTACCTTCCAGGGTGCAGTCGGTTACTGCTACCTCACTGCCTTCCCCCGCGACGGCCGCATACTCGGTGGCGGTGAACTCCTCGGCGAAGACGGCCGGGGGGCTGTTCGGGTTCGGCGACGCCAGCTTGTAGGCCGCGTGTGGCACCGCGGGATCGCCGGGCAACTTTCCCGTGAAGCGCTGTGCCGGCATCCCTTTCAGCCTCACCAGGCCATCTCCCGGCCGCCAGTCCGCGGTGGTCAACCCTCGATCACAGCCCGCAAGGTCATCGAAGCTCTCGATTTGCTGGAAGCTGTCACTTCCCTCCAGGGCGAACTTCGCCTCCAGATACTGGCCGGCCAACAGCTTGTCGTGGACCAGGGTCAGGCTTCTCAGCAGCTTGGCCACCGTGGGTTGCCCGCCGTCGAAGAAGGAGCTTTCCAGCAGACCGCTGTTTTGGTGGGAGGATTGATCTCTCTGGTAGATGGGTGCCACGCCGGGTGCTTTGCCGGCCAGGTATAGTTGGCCGCCGTAGATCGCCATGGCCCAGGGCGTCGCCGCCACGCCGGTTGTGCAGGGCGTAAACCATCCGGCCTGGGGGCCGGGGGCCAGGGACCTGGAGGCGGAGGAATCGCTCTCCAACCCTCGATCCCCGATCCCTGCCTCGGGCAGCTTACACAGCAGTGCCATCCCCTGGGTCGGGTGGCTGTAACCAACGTACAGCCTTCCACCGCAAACCCCCAACGCCCGCAACGGCTCCATGTACTCCAGACCCGGGGCCGACAGGGAATAGGCCTCCACCAACCGGTCCCCGTCGAAGGCCCATACCTTCCCCCCAACGCCTGAACCACAGAACAGTAGGTTGTCGAAGATAGTCCAGCCCGCCACGTAGTTATCCGAGAACGCTGCCACCTCGGCCCACTCGCCCGAGCCGCTCCGACCATCGAAGCAGAGCACTCTCCCCTGCACACCGTTGCCGGTCTCGGAGGTCGCCACGTACAGCTGTCCCCTGTAGACTGCCATCGTCTCGATACCGGTCTCTCGGCAGCCGTGGATCTCTGTCGCGGCCGTCCCATCCCACAGGCAAATCCTGGCTTCATCATCGGGGAACTGGCACCCCATGAACAGTCGCGGGACCGTGGCCTTTGCCACAGGATCCCACACCTCATAGGAGGCCATGGAGGCGATGGAGGCGGTCCCAACGATCTGAAAGGCGGTGCTCCAGCCGAGGCCATCCCCCGCGAACACCGTTCCGTCGGAGCCGCTGCCCGCGTACAACCGATCCCGGTGCCTGATCAGGGATCTCATGGAGCCTTTGCCGCTGTCCCAGTCCACGGTCCAGCCGGATCCGTCGTAGCTGTAGATCTTCCCCGAGGAGGTGGGAAGGGCGTACTGCTTCCCATGGAAGGCGAGCATCGCCGCGAAGCCTTCCTCCGAGGAGAGGAAGCTGAGCTTCAGGGCCGGACCCAGCTCCACCCTACCGGGCTCCCCCACCTCGACGCCGTAACCGCTCCTCCACCTAGCACCGTCGTCCCATCCTCCAGTCTTTCCGTTCCCGGCCACACGCTGCCCATCCCCACCTCGCCAGTCCGACTGCTGCCACCACCGCCAACCCGGTTCTGAGTTCTGGGTTCTGAGCTCCGGGTTCAGCGCCACGGCTCTCCGACGGTAGCTGCCAGGCTTCAGCAAGAACCCCTGTTCCCCTATCTTCACGTGATACCTGCCGCCCATCGTTCACCCAAGACCCCACCCCAACCCCTCCCCTAAAATTGGGTTCTTTCAATTTTTTGGGGACCGGGAGGGGGCGCACTGCGGCCTGCCAGGCAACCCGATCCGGGTCACCAATTTTGAACGTGAAATCTTTA
>JAJYNT010000179.1 GCA_021786215.1 Chloroflexota bacterium
GATTTGGAGAAACAGGTACTGAAGCTGGTCGCGGAAGGCAACAGCAACCGGGAGATAGGCGAGATGCTGAGCGTGAGCGTGAAGACAGTGATCGCCCACCGGGCGAACTTGATGGAGAAGCTGGACATCCACAACCGCACGGAGCTGGTGAAGTACGCCATCCGCAAAGGACTCATCCTCGTGGATGCGTAGGCAACCTCACCCTACCCCTGAGGCAGAGAGGAGTAGGGTGAGGTCCCCAGATCTACCTCTTCAGTGTCTTCACCGCCGCCTCAATTCGCCGCAACGCTTCTCGAAGGTTCGGCAAAGAGTTGGCATAGGAAATCCGCAGGTAGCCATCCCCGGCAGGACCGAAGGCGGTGCCGGCAAGGGTAGCAACACCGGACTCATGGAGAAGGTAGTGAGCAAACTCACGAGCGGGTACTCCGACCCCCGTGACGTTAGGGAAGGCGTAGAAGGCGCCGGCCGGCCAGCGGCAGCTTATTCCATCTATGGAGTTCAGTCCCTCCACCACTACCTTCCGCCGTTCGGTGAACTCCGCCACCATCTTTGCCACGTCGGCTTCAGCCTCGGGGGCAGCCAAAGCCGCCCGCTGGATGAATGTAGGTGTACAGGAAACGCTGTTATTCACCAGCCGAACGAAGTGCTCGACCAGGGATTGAGGAACAATGCCGTAACCTAGCCGCCAGCCCGTCATGGCGTAGGTCTTCGAGTAACCGTCAAGGATTATCGTTCGCTCCGCCATCCCAGGGAAGGTCGATATGCTAACGTGCTCCCCCTGGTAGAGGATACGGCGATACACCTCATCCGACAGCACCCAGAGATCGTGCTTCACCGCCAGCGCCGCGATCTCCTCCAACTGCGCGGGGGTCACGATGCCACCAGTGGGATTATGAGGGGTATTGATGATCAGAAGATTGGTTCGAGGGGTAATCTTGGACTTCAACTCCTCCAGATCGATGCCGAAGTCGCGCTCCTCCCGGAGCGTCAACGGGACGGCCTTCGCACCGACAAAGTCGATCATCGATTGGTATATGGGGAAGCCGGGATCCGGGTAGATTACCTCTTCCCCCTCCTCGGCCAGAGCCATGATGGTGAAGAACATTATGGGTTTGGCGCCGGGGGTCACAATCACTTGCGAAGGATCAACCGCCATGCCTCGGCTGCTGGCCGATTCGGCAGCAATAGCCTCGCGGAGCTCAGGCAGACCTTGAGAGGGACCATAGTGGGTGAACCCTTCATCCAGCGCCACCTTGGCTGCCACCACAATAGAGCTGGGAGTGTCGAAATCGGGCTCGCCGATCTCCAGGTGGATCACGCTTTTGCCCTGCGCCTCCAGCGCTCGCGCCTGCGCGAGCACATCGAAGGCTGTCTCCATACCCAGCCGATCCATCTTACGAGCAATTCTCATCACTAGTATCCTCCTGGTTGGCGATTCTAGCATCTCGGGAGTTTTGAGACCACTCCCTCTTCTCCGACAACTCCTCGCACGGGGGGATAGCTTACATCAGGTAGCCCGGGCTGTTCCCTCTATCCGGCGCACAGTTCGCAGGAATGCAATCGTGTATCATTCCATGGAAAGAGAATTGGAGTAGCTACACTGCCTATTCTAATATCTTTTGCCGATTTGTCGCATCGTTCCGAGAAGTTCGATCGAGGCGCCAGAAATCAGTAGCCCATTTCCGAGAGCAGCCTTCGGGCGACCTCCGCGTCGTTCCAGGGGACCAGATCCGCGCCTATCACCTGCCGTCGTTCGTGCCCCTTACCGGCCAGCAGCACCGTGTCGCCCGGACCAGACCTATGGAATGCCTCCCGCATCGCCTCCTCTCGGTCGGCGATCTTCAGGAACTGTTGCCCCTCCCCCCAGGCCTCGGCCCTCGCTCCCTCTGCGATCTGCTCCGCGATCTGCATGGGATCCTCGAAGCGGGGATCGTCCACAGTGAAGATCCCGAAATCGGCCATGCGGGCCGCTATCCTCCCCATCTCGGCTCGGTTGCCCGGGTCCCGCTCGCCAGCCAGTCCGAACAGCACCAGCAGCTTCCCGGACGTGAGCGGTCTGAGCGTGCTCAGCACCGTCTCGAGGGCTTGAGGGGTATGGGCGAAGTCCACGACCACGGTGAAGGGCTGCCCAACTTCCACCCGCTCCATTCGACCCGGTACGGAGTCGACCGTCGCCACCGCCTGCCGGATCTGCTGAAGGGTAGCGCCCTGGCTCAGCCCCAGGGCCGCGGCTGCCAGCCAGTTGTAAACGTTGAAACGCCCCGCGAGCCGCGATTCAACCTCCACCGATCCCACGGGCGTGGCTAGCGTAAAGTGGGAGCCGCCCGGCATCAGCCGCACGTTCCTCGCCATCACGAGGGAGTCGCCCTCACCCCGACCCTCCCCCAGAGGGAGAGGGAGTCTCCCCGTCTCCCCGTCTATCCCATACCAGATCGCCCGGGATCCAGTCGCCCGTCGGAGCCGCTGGGAGTGAGGATCGTCGACGTTGAGCAGGGCCACCTTCTCAATCCCCTTATCCATCGCCACGTCCAGCAGGGCAAACAGCTTCGCCTTCGCCTCCAGATAGCCCTCCATGGAACCATGGAAGTTGAGATGCTCTGGGCTCAGATTCGTGAACAGCGCCGCGTCGAACTCGCAGTGAAGCAACCGATCCAACGCCAGGGCATGGGAACTGGACTCCAGCACCGCGTAATCGACACCGTCGTCCACCATCTGTCGCATCAGCCCCTGCACCTCCACTGACTCAGGGGTGGTATGCTGGGTTTCGTTGTGCCGGACAAGATCCCCCACCTTGACGTCAGCGGTGGTGATGAACCCTGTCCGGAAACCCATAGCCTCCAAGGTAGCGCTCACCAGGTGGGTCGTGGTGGTCTTGCCGTCTGTGCCGGTCACCCCCACCACGCGGAGCTCGCGAGCCGGATAGCCATGGAAAGCCGCCGAAAGGTCGGTGAGAGCACGGCGGGCATCCGGCACAGTGATCCATGTAACCCCATCCGGGATCTCCGCCGCCGGGTTCTGGGTTACCACCCCCACAGCGCCCCGACGCAGGGCATCGGGGACGAAAAGGCAGCCATCGGCATGGAAGCCCGGCAGCGCAACGAACAGATCCCCCGGCTTCACCAAACGGGAATCGTAGGCGATCCCCACCACCGACAGCTCCTGATCCCCCAGGAGATGGGCCTCGGGCAGCTCCCGCAACAACTCTCTTATGGTCGGCATCCGATACCTCGGTCAGGACACTTAGTCGCCGGGCGGCGGGGCACAAGACCCCGCCCTACAGACGCACTTAGTGCATCGTCCCGATTATTCTAGCACGCCCCTTGCCACACTCCGACCCGGGTCTGTTCTCAAACCTAAGTAGTTCTTAAATGGCTTCTTGACACCGATTTAACAGTTTGGTGATAACATAGCAATCGCCTCACCGGCACGATCAGTTCATCGGGGACGGAGGGGCAGAGACTCAGCGTAGACTGATTAGGAAGGCGATAAGTGACATGCGCACTTTCTTGATTTTCGTAGCAGTGCTAGCGATCGCAATCGCGGTGACAGGTTGCTCGGTCGCGACGGGCATATCCGGTCTGACGTCGATCGGTGGTTCTGGCTCGCCGTCCGCGACCAGTGCGCCGTCGTCCACGGCCACACCGTCCACTTCGAAGAGCGGGACGGTCCCCACGGCCTCAGCCACACCCGCGCCCTCGACGTTGACGAGTAAGCCGACGCCCTCGGCCAAAGCCTCGCCAACACCGGCCGGCTCCAAGACCACCAAGCCGAACGATGCCACCGTTGCCGCCATCAAGGCGGTCATCGAGAAGGCCAACCATGAGCAGGAGGAGGCGTTCGCAAAGGGCGATCCGACACTCATGAAGGACACGGCTACGGCCAAACACTACAAAGACATGGTACAGATCAACAGCGACCTGGCGAACGGCGGCGTCTCCGCCATCAAGCTGATCAAGATCCAGTGGGGGCAGATCACCCTTACCAACTCGACCACCGCGCGGGCCACAACCTACGAGACCTGGCAGAGCACTTACAAAGACGGCTCGACCGACCAGAGCCGAAACCAGAATGTGTACACCCTGGTCGATCAGAAGGGTAGCTGGAAGATCCAGACCGACGATCAACCTAACTCCAACCCCAACTTGCCGCCGGGATCTGTCGTATCCGCGCCATCCGGGTCGGGCGCGCCGGCATCGGTGCCTCCAGTGTTGAGTGAGCCTGCCACCCAGGCGAGCGTCTCGCGCAACTGGTCTGGCTACGCCGCGACCTCGGGCACCTTCACCCGAGTGACAGGCAGCTGGACGGTGCCGCAGTCGAATAGCACCGGGGGGCTCTCGAGCGGAGCAACCTGGGTTGGGATCGGCGGCGTGCGAAGCCGAGACCTGATCCAGGCCGGCACCCAGGAGACAACCAACGGCTCGGGCACGGTGCGCTACGATGCGTGGATCGAGACCCTTCCGAGACCATCTCATCAGGTCCCATTCACCGCGAGCCCGGGCGACTCAGTCACCGTCACGATCAGCGATCAGGGATCCAACCGGTGGCTGATCCAGTTCGAGAACCACACAACCGGCGAGAGCTACAAGACCACGGTGAACTATGCATCCTCGCTGTCGTCGGCGGAGTGGATCGAGGAGGCACCGAGCGTGGGCCGTAGAGTGGTGCCAATCGACAACTTCGGCACGGTGCAGTTCAGCGGTGGATCGGCCGTGGAGAACGGGAAGACCGTGACCATCGCGCAGGCCGGTGCCAAGCCGATCACCCTGGCAGGCTCCGGCAGGAGTACCGTCGTGACTCCGTCGGTCCTGACCCCGGACGGCCAGGGCTTCACCGTCACGCAATCTGCCCCGACGATGCCAACCCGGGTACCCCGCGGGTTTGGGATGTGACAGGAGCGTAGAACCGCTAACATATTGGGTGGGGCTTTCGCCGCGGCGAAA
>JAJYNT010000058.1 GCA_021786215.1 Chloroflexota bacterium
AAGAACGGCCCAGGGCAGGGCCGAAGCTGCCCCAAAAGGGGCAGCCAGGGAGACATACCTTCCCGACCGCCGACCAACCAGCATCAACACTGCGCCAAACTCGCCAACACAGCATGGAACCGAGTCTGGGCGCTCAGTTCGTACCGGCTTGGGGCAACCTCTGGTATAATCCCCTCACAAGGTTGGTGAAGTTGCATCCCAAGGAGAAACCCCATGAAGGTTCTGCTCTTACAAGACGTCAAAGGGGTGGGTGATGCCGGCCAGATCAAAGAGGTCGCCGAGGGCTACGCCCGCAACTACCTGATCCCCAAGAAACTGGCGACCGCCGCCACCCCAGCCGCCCTCAAGGAGCACGAGCAGCGGCAGGCAGCCGAGAGGAAGCGACAGGCGGCGGTCGATAATGAGATGCGCGGTCTGGGCAAGAAGATCTCTGAGACTGCAGTCACCGTGCGCTCCAAAGTTGGTGAGGGCGGCAAGCTGTACGGCTCTATCACTACCGGTGACGTGGCAGAGGCACTGGAGAAGCAGCTTGGACAGGCCGTGGACAGGCGAAAGATAGAGATCGAGGAGCCAATCCGGCACATCGGCGAGTACAAGGTACCCGTCAAGCTCTCCAAGAACGTCAGCGCCACCGTCACCGTGATCGTCGAGGGCGAGGAAGGCGAGTAATCGAGGACTGAGTGCCCAACCCCCTGAGTGTGCCCATGGCCGTGGATAACGTCGACATCCAACATCCCATCGATCGTCTGCCACCTCAAAACCCCGAGGCGGAGGAAGCCGTCCTGGGTAGTCTCCTCATGGATCCCGAGGCGGTGGGCAAGATCTCCTCGTTCCTGAAGACGGAGGACTTCTACAGGGAGCGGAACGGCGTCATCTACTCCATCATGCTGGAGATCTACAACCGCCACCAGCCGGTGGATTTCCTGACCGTCAGCGACGAACTGAAGAGGGCAGGCCGCTACGAGGAGGTGGGCGCTCTCGGCTATCTCTCCCATCTAATCGGGGTCGTACCCACGGCGGTTCACGTGGAGCACTACGCCCGAATCGTCGAGCGCACCGCGGTCAAGCGCCGCCTGATCGCCGCCGCGGGAAAAATCGCCGCGGTCGCCTACGACGATACCCTGGACCTGGACACCACCCTGGAGAAGGCCGAGCAGCTGCTCTTCAACGTCTCTCAGCGGCGGGTCACCAGGGATTTCGAGCCGCTGGGGGCGATACTGGGCGACTACCTGGAGGAGATGGAGTTGCGGGCGGCCGACGAGGAGGGCGGCCGCGGAATACCCAGCGGTTTTATCGAGCTTGACAAGTACACGGGGGGCCTCCAGCGTTCGGATCTGGTGATAGTGGCGGCCCGTCCCAGCATGGGCAAGAGCACCTGGGCTTTGAACATCGTCCAGAACTCCGCCGTCCGGCACCACGCCACCTGCGCCGTCTTCAGCCTGGAGATGTCCAAGCAGCAGTTGGCCCACCGTCTCCTCTGCTCCGAGTCGGGCGTGGACGCCACCAAGCTGCGGCTGGGGATGATCAACGATTCCGAACAGCGCAAGCTTCACCACGCCTTCGAGCTACTTTCCGAGGCCCCCATCTACATCGACGACACGCCCTCCATCAACCTGACGGAGCTTCGGTCCAAGGCGCGACGGCTCCATGCCGAGGTGGAGATCGATATGGTGGTGGTGGACTATCTGCAGCTGATCACCACCGGGCGTTCGGGGGACAACCGGGTGCAGGAGATATCCGAGATCTCCCGCTCGCTGAAGGCGCTGGCCCGGGAGCTGAACGCCCCGGTCATCGCCCTCTCCCAGCTCTCTCGAGCCGTCGAGGCCCGCACACCCCACATCCCGATGCTCTCGGACCTGCGTGAATCCGGATCAATCGAACAGGATGCGGACATCGTCCTCTTCATTTATCGCGAAGACATGTACAACAAGGACACGGACAAGAAGGGGATCGCCGACATCATCCTGGCCAAGCACCGAAACGGTCCCACCGGCCAGTTCTCCCTGCTGTTTCTGGACAAGTCTACCCGCTTCGTCGACCTGGAGGCGTACCGAAGTGAGTAAGGGGAGTTTTCACGGTTTTCCGGATCGGATGCGCTACACCCCGGTGCCGAACGTCTTTTTCAGCTCGCTGCTGGCGGAGATCGACGACCTGGCGGAGTTGAAGGTTACGCTCCATCTGTTCCGCGCGCTGTATGAGAAGCGGGGTCTGCCCCACCTGGTCTGGCTGAGTGAGCTGTCGTCCGACCGGGTCCTGCTGACGGCCCTACGGGAGGATGGAACATCCTCACGTCAGCAGCGGCTGTTGGGAGCCCTCGATCGAGCCTGCGCTAGGGGCACCCTGCTTGGAGTTGCACTCCAGCAAGAGGAAGCCGAGGACCGCTGCTACCTGTTGAACACCGCGCTGAACAGGGAGTTGTTGAAACGGGTGGAGCGTGGGGAGCTGACGCTGGGCCAGGGGGCAGCCAGGGTAGACTGGGCGATGCTGCCGGAGCAACGGCACACGATTTTCGATCTCTACGAGCAGAACATCGGCCTGCTCACACCGCTGATCGCCGAGGAGCTGCAGCAGGCGGAGGAGGCCTATCCCTCGGATTGGATCGAGGACGCCTTCCGCGAGGCGGTGAGCTACAATCGGCGCAACTGGCGCTACGTGCGCCGCATTCTGGAGAACTGGGCCACCGACGGGAGAGGTGAGGATGGAAAGGGTAAGCGATATCCTAAAGGGTCTGGGTCCCCTTCGAAGTACCTCGGGGGAAAATACGCCCACCTCCTCAAGAGATAGCGACGGCCCCGAGGAGGAGCCCTTCTGCCCCCTCTGCAAGGGAGCGGGATTCCTCCGCCTCGACGTCCCTCCAGTCCATCCCGATTCCGGCAAGCTAGTGCCGTGTAGCTGCCGGTCGGGGGTAGTCAGCCGGGAGAGACGGGAGAGGCTGCAGCGGCTCAGCAACCTGGGACCGCTGATCCGTCTCACCTTCGAAAACCTGATCAAGGATGGACGAAGCCCGGATCCACGAGGTCGGGAGCGTTTCAATCGGGCCTACAGCCTCTGCCGGGAGTACGCCTCGACACCCGAGGGGTGGTTGGTGCTGCTGGGTCCCAGCGGCTGCGGCAAGACCCACCTCGCCGCGGCAATCGCCAACGAGCGGCTCCAGGCGGGCGAGCAGCCGCTCTTCGTGGTGGTACCCGACCTGCTGGACCATCTGCGATCCTCCTTCAGCCCCAACAGCGAAACATCCTACGACGAGCTGTTCGAGAACGTGAAGGCTGCTCCCATTCTTATCCTGGACGACCTCGGCACCCAGAGCGCCACCCCGTGGGCCCAGGAGAAGCTGTTTCAGATCTTCAACCATCGTTTCAACGCCCAACTCCCCACCGTGATCACCTGCAACCGGCCGTTGGAGGAGGTGGAGGAGCGGCTGCGATCCCGGATGACGGACCCGACCCTGTGCAAGGTGTGCACGGTGGAGGAGCGTCAGTCGGCCGCGCAGGAGAGCCTGGGGGGGGAGCTACCGGAGCTGCTGAAGGGAATGACCTTCGACAACTTCGACCGCAAGGGGCAGGCGGTAGATGAAAAAGCGCTGGATAGCCTGCATGAAGCCCACAAGCTCGCGAGGGAGTTCGCCGAGGAACCCCATCTGTGGCTGGTGTTGCTCGGTCCCACCGGCTGTGGCAAGACCCATCTGGCAGCGGCCATCGCCAATCAGCTGCTTGGGCAGGGTAGGGCAGCATCCTTCGTGGTGGTTCCCGACCTGCTGGACCATCTCCGATCCGCCTACAGTCCCGACAGCAAGATCCCCTACGACGAGCTGTTCGAGGCGATCCGCACCGCTCCACTGTTGATCCTGGACGACCTGGGTGCACACAGCAGCACGCCCTGGGCCGCGGAGAAGCTGTTCCAGCTGATCAACCACCGATACAATCACCGCCTGCCCACGGTTATCACCACCAACCTGACAATGGACGAACTGGATAGCCTGGACGAGCGGCTGGCGTCAAGATTGGCTGATCTGAAGGTCAGCACCCTCTGCCCCATTTCGGCCCCCAGCTACCGCGCGACTCCACAACCAAGAGGTGAGAGGCGAAAATCGCCCGGCAACAGGGGAACAGGGCGAAGATAGCCGTGGCAGGTGAACTCGCCGTCCCGTCCCCCTGTTGACCCAGCAGGCGAAAAGCCGCTGATCCCGCCCGCATCAATGCGATGCGGGCGGGATCACCAACGTCTGCCCGACCCGCAGTGAGCTCTTATTGGCCAGGTTGTTGGCCTTCACCAGATCGTCCACCGTGGTCCCGAATGTTTTGGCCAGCGAGTAGAGGTTGTCCCCCTCCTTGACCGTATATACCTTTGCGGCCGCGGATCCGGGAGCAGCTCCCGAAGTGGTCGTTGGCCTTGCGGTAGCGGAGGCCGAGGGGGTGGTTGCCGGTCGGGGCGTGGAGTTGGTGGGCGCGGCAGGAGCCCGGGATGGGTAAACCGGTAGCCGCGCGGCCGGCGTCGAAGTTTCCACGGGGCCGGCCGTGGGAGCGATCTTTCCGGCCTCGGAGGTGGAGGGCAGCAGCAGCGACCATGGCCTGACAACTAACAGGATCAGTCCCACCGCCAGGATCAGCACCACCAGGCTCAGCCGTCCAGCCAACTTCGTGGGGAGGTAGAGTCTCTGGCCTCGATCCGGATGGCCGTCCGCGGATGCGAACCAGGCGCATTCACAAAAGGAGGGGGAAAGACAGTAGTCACGCTGCTGCTGCTCGTCCACCGGCTTGGGCGTGGGCCAGCGGAAGCAACGGTGGGAGGAGGTGAGAAAGGAACAGCTGATCGATGGATCGCTGGCAAGCCCCAGGTATGGACACCCTCGCGGGGAGTCGCTTTCGCTCTCTCTGTCGACCACGAGTCAGGGCACTCCGCTCGAAAAGGTGAAACAGCGGTATCCGCGGGCCGATGGCCTA
>JAJYNT010000334.1 GCA_021786215.1 Chloroflexota bacterium
GGCGCTGCCGCTTACTAGTCCCGTTCAACACCGTTATGATTTTCTGTGTGCTGAGTATAATTGGAACCAACCCGAAAGTCAATTTACCCGAAACGCGGAAACCAGGGAGGGAGCAATGGAGATTCCAGAGAAGATGCGCGCGATGGTGCTGGAAGTGCCGGGCCAACCACTTCGCGAAATGAAGATGCCTGTGCCCCAGCCTGGCCCGGAGCAGCTGCTGATCCGGGTCCATGCCTGTGGGGTGTGCCGCACGGATCTTCACATCGTGGACGGCGATCTACCAAATCCGAGGCTACCCCTGATACCCGGCCACGAGATCGTCGGCACCGTCGTTGGGTGCGGAGAGAAGGTCCGAGGGTTTCAGGTGGGAGACCGGGTGGGAATCCCATGGCTTGCCTACACCGACGGAACGTGCCGCTACTGCAAGAGAGGGCAGGAGAACCTGTGCGAGAACGCGCTGTTCACCGGCTACAGCGTGGACGGAGGTTACGCCGAGTACACGGTGGCATACGAGAAGTACTGTTTTCGAATGCCTCCGGAATACGGTGATGCCGAAGCTGCTCCGCTGCTGTGCGCGGGGCTCATCGGGTATCGTACGTACCGCATGGCCGGGGAGAAGGTGGAGCGGCTGGGGATCTACGGCTTCGGGGCTGCTGCCCACATCATCGCTCAGGTGGCTGTCCACGAGGGGAAGAGGGTTTACGCCTTCACCAGACCGGGGGATGTCGAGGGGCAGGAATTTGCTCGACGGCTTGGTGCCGCGTGGGCAGGCGATTCCACCGAGCTGCCTCCTGAGAGACTGGATGCTGCCCTCATCTTCGCGCCGGTCGGCTCCCTGATCCCTGTCGCATTGCGTGCCAGCGACAAAGGTGCCACCGTCGTCAGCGGCGGCATTCACATGAGCGACATTCCCTCCTTCCCGTACCATCTGCTATGGGAGGAGCGGTGCATACGCTCGGTGGCCAACCTGACGCGGAGGGATGGCGAAGAGTTGCTGGCGCTTGCCCCACGGGTGCCGGTGAGAACCGAGGTCCAGCAGTTTCCGCTCGCGCAGGCGAACGAAGCCCTGCATCGCCTGCGCGAAGGGAGAATCGAGGGGGCTGCCGTTCTGGTCGCGGCCGGCGAGATTGCGTGACTCGGGCAAGGCTGTCAGATCCTACTCTGCCGGCCCGCAGGAAGCCGGGCGGCCGTCATCCGGCGCGTTGGGGCCGCCGAAACCTTCCAGCACAGCATCGTTGGCACCCCCCATGCTGTTGAGCTGTAAGTTGGGGTGGCAAGTCGTCAGGGAGTGCGGGGGTTCGATGTGACGATCGTGGATCGGCGGTAGCGCGGAGGTGGATCGGATGAGCGGGGCGCAAGGGGAGCAGATACGCCTCTTGGAGGCGGCTCTGGTCTCCTGTGCCGAAGGGGTTGCCATCGTGGATGCCGAGGGCCGCCTCGTGTGGATGAGCGAGGCAGGACGGCGTCTGCTGCAGCGGATGCCGTCGCCCGACCTGCCACTGCCCGAGCAGACGGTCGAATTCAACCTGCGCTACCCGGACGGAAGGCCGATACCTCCGACAGAGACGCCGCTCGGCAGGGCCCTGCGTGGTGAACCCGTAGTGGACTTCGTTCTCATCCTCGGTAGGCCCGATGGCACCGATGCTCACATCAGCGCCACCGCCGGTCCGGTTCGTGACGAGGAGGGGCGCATCACCGGGGCAGCTGTCACTTTCCACGATGTCACCAAGCGCAGGCGGGCGGAGGAGGAATGCGAGCGGTTGCTGGCACGGGTCGAGCGGGAGGAGGAACGAACCGCAGAGCTGGCCAGGGCCGGCGAAGAGCTGCGCACGGAGATCGGTGAGCGCGAGCGGGCGGAGGAAAAGCCGCGAGTCCGTGAGCGCCAGCAGGCGGCGGTGGCCCTGCTCGGCCAACAGGCGCTGGGTGGCATCGATCCGTCCGCTCTCATGGACAAAGCCGTCTCCCTCCTAGCCGAAGCCCTCGATGTGGAGTACGCCAAGGTGCTGGAGCTTCTTCCCGACGGCAAGGCGCTGCTGTTGCGGGCTGGGGTTGGCTGGAAGAAAGGTCTCGTGGGGCATGAAACGGTGGAGGGGAGAGTCGGATCCCAGGCGGGCTACACCCTCCTCTCCCATGAGCCGGTTATCGTGGAAGACCTCAGCACCGAGACTCGATTCAGCGGACCGCATCTGCTCCTCGAGCATGGGGTAGTGAGTGGCATGAGCGTCATCATCATGGGGCGAGAGCGACCCTTCGGTGTCCTGGGCGCCCACACCGCCAGACGGCGAAAGTTCAGCCAGGATGACATCAACTTTCTCCAGGCTATCGCCAACGTCCTGGCCGAGGCGATCAGCCGGAAGCGGGCGGAGGAGGAACGGGAGCGGCTTCTGCAGGAGGTGCGGCGCAGGGCCGCGGAACTGGATGCCATCATCACCTCCATTGCCGACGGGGTTGTGATCTTTGGCCTGGAAGCGGAGGTCCTCCTCGTGAACCCCGCCCTGGAAAAGATGCTGGGCTACACACCCGCACTGCGCGAGCTGCCTCTGGCTGAGCGACTGGTGCAGTTGCGCATCGAGACGCCCGAGGGCAAGCCCTTTCCAACAGAGGATCTGCCGGTTAGTCGAGCGCTACATGGCGAGACAGTGCAGGGCGTGGTGATGGTCACCCATCCAGATCCCGAGAAGGTGGCTTGGATCTCCGCCAGCGGTGCACCGGTCCGCACTGCTGATGGCAGGCTGTTGGGGGCCGTTGTCACCCTTACCGACATCACCCCCATTAGGCAACTCCAGGAGCAGCGAGCCAAGTACATCCTGGGCATCTCCCATGGTCTCCGAACCCCGCTCACGGTGATTCAGGGGCAGGCTGAACTGCTGCTGGAGGCGCTGCAGAGAGCCGACCTGAATAGCCGGATGCGACGGAGCGCCGAATCCGTTATCGCTTCTGCCCGAAGGATGAGCGTGATGCTTCGGGACCTGGTCGATCTCACGGAGATAGAGGCAGGGAAGCCCTTGAAGCTGAACCGAATGCCGGTGGACTTGCGCTCCTTTGTGTTGGACCTGAGGGACCGGATGGCCGGCCTTCTGGAGGCCGAGCGGATCCGCATGGAGGCGCCGGCGAGGTTGCCGCGGGTGTCGGTCGACCCGGACCGGCTGGAGCGGATATTGATCAACCTGCTGAGCAACGCTCTGCGCTATTCAGTCCCTGGCACGGAAGTCACCGTGGCCCTGTCTTGTCGCAACGGGGAGGTGATCACTTCGGTGAGGGACTGTGGGATGGGGATCCCGGCCGATGAGATCCCGCTGCTGTTCCAACCGTATCGGCGAGCGATGGTGGCCCGCCGGCCCGAGGAGCGCCTCGGGCTGGGTCTGTACATTACCAAGGGATTGGTGGAGATCCACGGCGGCAGGATCTGGGTGGAGAGCGAACTGCGCAAGGGCAGCACCTTCAGTTTCTCGCTGCCGGTGGCGAAGGCCGGCAAAAGGCAGTGACCCGTGTACTCGCCTAATGCACCGAGCAGGAGATGCAGGGGTCGTAGTTTCGGATCGCCATCTCGCACCGCAGGGTGGCCTCCTCCTCACTGAGATCGCGGAGACGTGGCAGATAGTCGTGCAGGTCCTCTTCGATCTGCTGCTGGTTCTGCGCCGTGGGTGGGACGATGTTCGCCCGCCGGACAATGCCCCGTTCGTCGAACTGGTAGGAGTGGTAGAGCGAGCCCCTCGGCGCCTCGGTCAGTCCGTATCCCGTTCCTGCCCGGGGCTCCACTTTCAGGAGCGGCGCCGGGCGCTCGTAGCCCTCGATGATCTGCGCCGCCTCGTCGAAGGCGTGGACCACCTCCACCATCCGGGCCACGATGCTGGCGAAGGGGTTGGAGTTGGGAAAAGGTATGCCGCTGTCGTTGGCTGCCCGCTGGGCATCGGGGGTGAGATGGCGAAAGTTGAGGTTCACCCGCGCCAGCGGGCCGACGAAGTAGGCGCCCCGGCCCTTGACGGTGTAGTGCAGGGCCGAGCTGTAGGGCACCTGCCATCCATGGACGCGGTCCTCGAAGTCGCGAACGGCGATGTCCAGTCCCTTGCTGGAGATGACCCGACCCTCGTTCATGGCGTATTCGTCAGGATGGGATAGGGCCACGAACTCGATATCGCGGGTGAGATCCGGCAGCGGCAGCTTTCCCAGCCACGCGACGGCCTTGATCGCCTCCTCCTTCGCCCTCTTCATCGACTCCAGCAGCGGCCGAAGCTCCTCCTCTTTCGGTACCCGGCTGAACCCACCCACCATCGCCGAGACGGGATGGATCTCCCTGCCCCCGAGGAGGGCTACCAGGTCGTTGCCGAGCCGCTTCATCCTCAGCCCTTGCCTCACCGCCTCGGGGTGGTCGGCGGCCATCGCGAAGGCGTTCGGGTATCCGAGGAAATCGGGAAGAGCGAGAAGGTAGACGTGGAGTAAGTGGCTCTCAATCCATTCTCCACAATACATGAGCCGTCTGAGTTTCCTGAGCTGGCCGCCCACCGAGATGCCGAAGGCATCCTCGGCGGCGTGGACGCTGCTCATCTGGTAGGCGACGGGGCAAATGCCGCAGATGCGCGCCGTCATGTCGGGCAGCTCCCCGTAGGAGCGACCCACCAGGAAGGCCTCGAAGAGGCGTGGGGGCTCGAAGATGTTCAGCTGCAGGTGAAGGACTTGGCCGTTCGACAGCTTCACTTCCAGCCCGCCCTCGCCTTCCACTCGGGCCAGATAGCCAACCCTGATCTCCCGGTCGCCAGATCTCAGCTTCATCGCTTCCAATACCTCTCGGCTCCCCGGATAAACGGCTCTTTGCCCGCGGTGATCTCTTGAAAGCGGCGGACGATCTCTTCGGCAGGCAAACCGCGAAGCTCGAACTCCCTGGAGAAGCGCTCGGCTTTGGGATCGTCCATGGGGCCGAAACAGCCGTAGCAGGCTC
>JAJYNT010000201.1 GCA_021786215.1 Chloroflexota bacterium
CGTTTACGCGGTCGATCCTGCCATCGGCCCAGAGCATGGGGAGTTCCTACCGACGAGCAAGTGGGGCATCGGCGACCTGCACGGCCTGTTCGTCATGGCCGGCCCGGGCGTGAAGCACGGCGTCGAGATCGAGCGGGTAGTGAAGCTGGTGGACGTGGTGCCCACCGTCTGCTATCTCGCGGAGTGGCCGGTGCCGACCCACTGCGAGGGCGGTATCGTCTACCAGGCCCTCGAGGACCCGAACGCCAAGAACCAGGAACTGCATTCTCTTCGTAAGAACGTTGAGCGACTCAAGAAGATGGTGGAGCGGCCGCCCATGTGCTAGCCAAAGCACCACCAGGGCAAGCCGATCGGGCGGGCGGCCGACCGAGGGCTGGGAACGCTGGCGAGCCACCCACAGGCGTCCCTAGACCCATCCAGACAATCTAATCTGGAGCCGGCCGCCGGGTCGGAAAGATCGTGGAGGCAGAAATGTCCACAATGACAGCCGTGGTCACCCTACTGGAGAACGTCCGATGGGAAGCGATGGCTGGGTCCGGCCACAGCTTGCTCGTTGACGGTCCGCAAGAGGTGGGAGGCGAGAACGCCGGCTTTCGGCCCATGGAGTTGATGCTCTTGGGGCTTGGGAGTTGCATCGCCTACGACACCCTGATGATTCTGCGTCGTATGAGGCAAGACGTCACTAGCTACAAGGTGAGACTGGTCGGAGAGCGAGCCGAGGATCCGCCCGCGGTGTACACAACGGTCACCCTCGAGCACGTGATCGCTGGCGGGCACGTGTCCGAGGACTCGGTGCAGCGTGCCTTGGCCTTGGCCGAAGAGAAGTATTGCTCGGCATGGGCGATGTTCTCCAAGACAGCGAAGCTCTCCAATAGCTACCGGATTGAGACGCCCTGACCTATCACATCGTGCCCGAACCACCGCAGACCAAGAATTGGTTAGACCAGAGATTGGTGATAAGAAAATGAGCGATTATCCCAGGTTCCCGATCCCGGAGGTTGCCCTGGTTCGGCGGCACTTTTCGACCGAGAAGATCGACGACGTCGCGGGCGAGGTCCGCAAGGAGCTCTCTCGCGTTAATCTCGCCGGCCGGGTCAAGCCGGGCCAGCGGATAGCCCTCACGGCAGGCAGCCGCGGCGTGGATAACATCGCGCTGATCCTGAAGACCATCGGCGAGGAGTTGAAGAAGCTGGACGCCAGGCCGTTCATCGTGCCGGCGATGGGCAGCCATGGCGGCGCGACGGCAAAGGGCCAGGTGGAGCTGATCGCCGAGTACGGGATCACCGAGGAAGCCCTGGGAGTCCCGATCCTCTCCTCCATGGAGACGGTGATCCTGGGCGAAACCTGTTACGGGGCCAAGGTTCATATGGACAGGAACGCCTACGAGGCCGACGGCGTCATAGTGGTGGGCCGCATCAAGAACCACACCGGTTTTCGTGCTCCTATCGAGAGTGGGCTGTGCAAGATGATGGCGATCGGCCTGGGCAAGCAGCGAGGCGCGGAGTCTATCCACGCCCATGGTCTGCCCCGGAACATCCCGGAGGCGGCCAGGGTCATGATCGGAACCGCGAAGATAATCCTGGGCGTGGGGACAGTGGAAAACGCCTACCACAAGACGTACAGGCTTGTCGCGACACCTCCGGAAGGCATCCATGACACCGATCGAGAGTGGCTGCCCGTCGCTAGCCGCCTTATGGCGCGGCTGCCTTTCGATGACCTGGATGTTCTGATCGTCGATAGGATCGGCAAGAACATCTCCGGCAGTGGAATGGACTTCAACGTTATCGGCATGTGGCGCCGCACTGGGGAGGGGCCATTCACTCCGATGTACCAACGGATAGTGGTGCTGGATGTGACGCCCGAGTCCCACGGCAACTGCGCGGGCATCGGCATGGCAGACTTCACGACCCGCAGGCTTGTTGGACAGTTCGACGCCGCCAAGAGCTACTGGAACGCCATCACTGGTAATGTGCCGCAGTCAGTGAGAATACCGATCGCGCTGGAAAGCGATGTGGAGGCAGTCGAGGTCGCCTTGCACTCGGCCAGACCTGCCGGAGGCGACTTCCTGCTGGCGAGGATCCGGAGCACCTTAGAGCTGGAAGAGTTCTATGTGTCTGGGCCGCTGCTGGCACAGTTGCAGGGCAGGTCCGACTACGAGGTCGTGCGTGGAATAGCTGCCATGCCAGTCGATGATCAGGGCAACCTACTCTGGAGTTGAGTCGAAGTGTCCTTCTCGAGAGAGCAGGCTGCTCAGCCTTTGCTAGGCATCGCCACCACCACCAGTGCGGAGCCGGCCAATGCCACCGCCCCCAGTATTGCGAAAACGGCCGTCAATCCGAAGAGATCGCCCAGCATGCCTGTCGAGGCCGGCCCCGCAAACATCCCAAGCGCGTACACCGCCTGAAACACCCCCATCGCCGTGGCCCGATCAGCCGGCTTTATCGAACGGATGCTCAATCCCATCAGTAGTGGGTAGGCGAGGCCTCTACCCGTGCCGCTCATCACCTGAGTTACAGCCACCATGGGGAGGGTATGCATCAGCGGAACCAAGAAGGCCCCGTTCGCCTGTACAGCCATGCCGGCCGCGGCAGTGGTACGCAGCCCTATCCTTTCAGCCAGGAAAGCGCTGGTCAGGGACCCGAGAGTGAAGCCCACCGGCACCACCGTCGTCAGCAGGCCCAGGTCTGCCCGGCTCGCGCCGAGCCCAGCCGCGTAGACCAGGCTGAAGCCGTTCGCCGTCGCCCACTGGGTCCAACTTCCCAGCATGGCAACAATCGACACCAACAGCAACAGGGGGACCGTTCCGATGTGCCACAATTCGCGAGCGGTCAACTCCCGCTTGGCAACCATCGGCTTCTCGTCCAGCAGCGCCGCCACTGCCACACCCATCAGAGCCAGGAATACGGCGACGTAGAAGGGCGCGCTCCATCCCCACAACTGGGCGATCACGCCTCCCGCGTAGGTCGAAACCATCTGGCCGACAGCCGAAATAACGGTCACCTGGCTCATGGCTCGGGCGGCCTTGTCAGGAGCAAAGTGGCTCGAGAACAGCACCGTGAAGGCCACCCATGCGGCCGCGCCCACTCCGGTCATCGCCCTCCAGAATACCAGCCAGACAGGGTCGGTGGACAGGGCCAATCCCAGGGCACCGATTCCGGCCGCCCCCAGTCCCGCCAGGATGAAAGGCTTCCTCACCCCGATTCGATCGGACCAGACCCCCAGCGGCACCCGAAAGAGGAGTTGGGTGAGCCCGTAGGCCCCGACGACAGTTCCCACCAGTCCCATGGAGGCACCTAGCCCCTCGGCGTGAACCGACAGGATCGGCACATAGAGGTACAACGATGTCCAATAGAAGAACGTCGCGACCGAGAAGAGGCCGGTGAAGTGATTGTTGGCAGAGCGGGAAAGCACGCTGACCTCCGCTGGCTTTCAGGTGGGAGACATGATAGAGTCTCAGACTGGCATCGCGCAAACCGCGGGATCCATTTCGGCCGTGCTGTAAGAATGGATCTCAGTATCCGTCGGGGAGGCAAAGTTGAACAGCCGGCAAACGCCGACGCGATGTATCGGACCTTCGCGAGCTACCGCTATTCGTGAACCGCTGATCGAGAAGGTTCGAGTCTTTCAGCCTTGCCTGGATGGAGGCAGTTGGCCAGGCATGACATCCCTGTCACCGTGGAATCGAGGCTTCAACCGATGGGAGTCCATTTTGGCTGTCCTGACGAGCACGCCTCCATCCCACCCAGAAGTAGTACAGCACCGAGGCGATGGCCAACAGGATGAAGATCCCTGAGGCCGGACGAGTCAGAAACAACGACAGGTCCGAGCTGGTCTGCAGGGCACGCTTCAGGTTGATCTCGGCAATCGGCTCCAGCAGGAAACCCAGCACGAATGGCGGCAAGTCGAAGTCGTGCTTCGTCAGAAAGTAACCGATCAGCCCGAAGAAGAACAACACCCAGATGTCGAAGATCCGGTTGTTCAGGACGAAAGCCCCCAGGGCAGACATGACGAAGATCCCCGGCACCAACACGTTCTTCGGTATCAGCACCAGCTTCACCAGGATCCTCATCAGCCCCAGCTGGATGACCAGGGTCAGCACCGTAGCGATCAGGTAGGCGCAGATCAGCCCGTAGGCCAGCTTGGGCTGAGTGCTCATCAGTAGAGGTCCCGGATTCAGCCCGTGGATCAGCAGGGCGCCCAGCATGACGGCTGTGACCGCATCGCCGGGGATACCCAGCGCCATGGTGGGCACCAGGTCACCCGCCGACACCGAGTTGTTCCCCGCCTCCGAGGCGATGATCCCCTCATGGTAGCCGGTCCCGAACTTCTCAGGATGCTTGGACACCTTCTTCGCCTGGTCGTAGGCCAGCACGTTGGCCACCGCCCCTCCGGCGGCGGGCACGATGCCGATCCACAGCCCCACCAGGGAGGCCCAGATCATCCCAACCTTATTGTTCCAGATGTCTTTCAGCACCTGAATCGTTGGGATGTGAGTATCAGGATTCTCAATCCGCTCCACCTTCTCCGAATTGTGTAGCTTCTCCAGATCGGTCATCAACTGTGAGAAGGCGAAGAGGCCGATCAGGACGGTAAGGAAATCGAAGCCGGCCTCCACATCGTCGACGCCTAGAGTGAAGCGGGGTGTGGCCAGCATGGGATCTGTGCCCGCCGTTGCCAGCAACATCCCCAGTAGGCCCGCTATCAACCCCTTTACCAGGGATTCGCCCGACAGACTGGCGATGATGGTGAGGGAGAAGGCTATGAGGGAGAAGAACTCCCAGGGGCCGAACTTAAGCCCTATGTCGGCCAGCAGGGGGGTGAGAGTGGCCAGGAAGAACCAGCCTATGATCCCGCCGAAGAGGGAGGCCCAGGTCCCCAACCCCAGGGCCCGCCCGGGCTCGCCGTTTCGAGCCATCGGGAAACCGTCGAAGG
>JAJYNT010000416.1 GCA_021786215.1 Chloroflexota bacterium
CACTATATATTGGAGCCGACGATGGGACTCGAACCCGCAACCGGCGGTTTACAAAACCGCTGCTCTGCCAATTGAGCTACGTCGGCACGTGCACCCTGCCCGATCCATAGGCCCGGCACCCACTATTTGATTCTATCAGAGCGCCCTGCCCCTCACAAGCCGACTACACACCGCAGCAGGCAAGCCCCCAACACCAGTAATCCCACACCGAAGGGTATCCACCAGAAGCGTCGGTTCAGCCGGCTGAGATTTCCCTCGTAGTACACCACTATCCGCTCGATCCGGTCCACCCTCTGCCGAACCCTCGGATCTCCCCCGGCCTCCACTTCCAGCGAGTCCCGCTCAAGCAGCTGTCGACACTCAGCCTGAGCGAACTCAAGCTCCTGCAGCCCACCATCGTCCGTGCACACCTTGGACGACTGCATCGCGGCGTATTCCAGCCGCTCGAGCCGCTGCCGGATCGTTAACCCCGGCGCATCAAAGTCAAAACTCGACCGCCAATCCCTGACAATCCCCCTCCACAGCTCGACACACCCTTGTGCCAAACGCATAGTTGCCCTCCGGTAGCCACAAAGGGGCTTCATGGCCCATCACCATCAACGGGCAAAGCGGGGTGACCACCGTCAGCCACCCAACTGGGGTCACTTTTCTGTCATTTTTCGGATGATCGCGTCAGCGAATTGCGATGTACCCACGGCCGTCGGGTCATCTGGAGTGGGCTTCATGTCGTAGGTCACGTCCTTCCCCTCAGCCACGATGGCGGCGAAAGCTCGCTCCAACCGATCGGCCGCCTCATTCTCACCCAGATGCCGGAGCATCAGCATTCCGGAGAGTATGGTGGCCGATGGGTTCACCTTGTTCAAACCGGCGTACTTGGGTGCGCTCCCATGCGTCGGCTCGAATATCGCCACGTCCCCCTCTCCGAAGTTCCCGCCGGGTGCCACGCCCAGACCCCCCACCAGCCCCGCGCAGAGGTCCGACAGTATGTCCCCGTACAGGTTCGGCAGCACCAGCACGTCGTACAGCTCCGGCTTCTGCACCAGCTGCATGCACATGTTGTCGACGATCCGATCGTCAAACTCGATATCCGGATACTCCTTGGCCACCTCAGAGGCGACCTGCAAGAACAGGCCGTCGCTGAACTTCAGGATGTTCGCCTTATGTACGGCAGTGACCTTCCGCCGGTGATGGGCCCGGGCGTAATCGAATGCCCACTTCACTATCCGTCGCGTCCCCGACACTGAGATCGACTTGATGCTGATGCCAGAGTCCTCCGCGATCTTGCCGGCGCCCATCTCCTCCGCCAGCGAGATCACCTTCCGCGCGCCCTCGGAGCCTTTCTGGAACTCCACCCCGGCGTACAGGTCCTCCATGTTCTCCCGTACCACCACCAGGTCCACATTGTCGTACCGACTGCGAACCCCCTTGTAGCTCTTGCATGGCCTCAGGCAGGCGTAGAGACCCAGGCTCTTCCGCAACGCAACATTGACGCTCCGGAACCCCTTGCCGATAGGGGTAGTTATCGGCCCCTTCAGCGCCACCTTGTTCCGCTTGATCGACTCAATGACCTGGTCGGGCAGGGGTGTTCCGTACTTCTCAAGCACGTCGATCCCCGCCTCCTGCAGCTCCCAGTCAAACTGGACCCTGGTCGCTTCCAGTACGCGCCTGGTCGCCTCGACAATCTCAGGCCCGGTCCCGTCGCCCGGAATCAAGGTCACTCGGTGCGCTGCCATGCTCGGTTTCCTCCCACTTCCCTGCGTGCGTGCCGGCCCATACCTTTGGGCCCCGTCCCCCGCCCTCCACCTGGAGGCGGGATCGTACCTGACCCCACCATCCCTCAACGTCCTCGGATGGCGGAGCCACTCCTCGACCCTGTAGAACCTCTCCAGTATACCCCCCGAACAGAATCACAACAAGAATCGGAAGCTCCTCCCGGAAGGGCAGAACCGGGAGGAGCTTTCTTTCAGGGATTTCTTCAGATTGCCCTGGCCGGTCGGGTCCCAGTCCTTCCCGGACGCGCCATGCCGGGCTCCCAGTCTTCCTTGCGCCGCCGCATCACCACCTCACCCTCACGACTGGTCTTGAACTGGGCCACTATGGCCTGCAGCTCCTCGGCCATCGCCGACAGGTTCTGCGCCTGCGCCACCATCTCCTCAACCTGGCTGCTCATCTCCTCCGCCGAGGCGCTCGTTTCCTCGCTTACCGCCGCGATCCTCTCGATGGCCCCCGTTACATTGGCCAAACTCACCTACCTCTTCAAAACTGTAGCCCTAGACCACTGCGTTATATGATCTTATCAAAGCGATCTGGGTCATGAACAGACTCGGCGGCCAATGCAACTGCAGCCCGCTCGAGTTCGCGAAGGGGCCGGCGATTCCGCCGGCCCCCGATCCTATCTACCCGATCTATGTCGATTTTTCCTGATCGCCGCTTCTGCCTACAGCCTGGCGTACTTCGCGGGCCCGATCTGGTACAGATCGTTCCCCTCTGTGTCGACGATCACGATCACCGGAAAATCCTCCACCTCGATCTCCCGCACAGCCTCCGTCCCCAGATCGTCGTAGGCCACCACCTTAGCCGACTTGATGCACTTCGAAAGCAGCGCCCCGGTGCCGCCGGTGGCCCCGAAGTAGACCGCCCCGTTCCGAACAATGGCCTCCTTCACCTCGCGACTTCGGAGCCCCTTTCCAACCATCCCCACCAGCCCCCTGTCCATCATCAAGGGCGCGTACTTGTCCATCCGATAGCTGGTCGTCGGCCCGGCCGCCCCGATCACTCGCCCGGGCGGCGCCGGCGTTGGTCCCACGTAGAACATCGTCTGGTCCTGGATCGCTACCGGCAGCTCCTTCCCCTCGAGCAGCAGCTCGTACAGCCGCTTGTGGGCCGCGTCCCGACCGGTGAGCATCTTCCCGCTCAGCAGCACCCGGTCCGCCGCCCTCAGCTTCCTCACCTCTTCCCGCCGAAGCGGCAACTGCAGCCTGACAGTTTCACTCATCGCCGTCACCCCCGAGAAGCACCGCCGTCTTGTGTCTGTAGGCATGGCATCCCAGATTGATGCCCAGCGGCAGCGTCGCTATGTGGGTAGGGTAGCTTTCGATGTGCACGGCCAGCGCCGTCACCGTCCCGCCCAGACCTGCCGGACCGATCCCCGTCCTGTTGACCTCGGCCAGCAACTCTCGCTCCAGCTCGGCGATCCTCGGATCCGAGTTCGCCTCCCCCAGATCCCTCATCAGCGACCTCTTGGCCAGGTAGGCGCACATCTCGAAGTTGCCGCCGATCCCCACACCCACTACGATCGGGGGGCAAGGGTTCGCGCCGGCCTTGCGAACGGTCTCCACGACCTCCTTCCTGACGCCCTCCCACCCCGCCGACGGGGGCAGCATCACCACCTTGCTCATGCTCTCGCTGCCGGCCCCCTTCGGGACCACGCTGATTGCCAACTCGTCCTTCTCGCTCTCTTCCACGTGGATCACGGCAGGGGTGTTGTCCCTGGTGTTCTTTCTCTCAAACAGCGGCTCGGCCACCACGCTCGCCCGAAGATACCCCTCGGTGTAACCGCGCCGCACCCCCTCATTGATCGCCGCGGTGAGGGTGCCCCCCTCGATGGTGACCCCCGGACCCTTCCTCACGAACACCGTCACCATTCCGGTGTCCTGGCAGTAGGGTATGCTCTCAGTCACCGCGACCTCGGCGTTCTTCAGCAACTCCCGGAATATCGTCTGCCCCTGAGGCGATTCCTCTATCTCCAACGCACGTCGAAATGCGCGCTGCACGTCCCGCGGCAACTCGTAGGCCGCCGCGATGCACAGTTCCCGCACCTTCTCGGCAATCAGACTCGCACTGACGCTCGGCAAAGCGCCCACCTCCCTTACAGTCCTACGGACGCCGCCGCTTCCTTCAACACGTTGAAGGACTTTCCAAACTCGCTCGCCTCCGTCTCGGAGAAGTGGGGATCCAGGATCTTCTCCCGGCCATTCTTGCCCACCACGCAGGGAAGCGAGATGGTCATCCCCTTCAGATCCCCGTACTCGCCGTCGATCAGGGAGGATATCGGAAGCACCTTCTTCTGATCGTTCCGCCAAGCCCTCACCACCGAGGCGATCGACGGCGCGACCGAATAGAAGGTCCCGCCCTTCCGCTTGATCACCTCGGCCCCGCCGAACCGGGTGGCCGTGATCACCTCTTCCAGCATCTCGGATGAGTAGCCCGGGAAATCCGCGAGCGGAATGCCTGCCACCGTCGCGCCGGACACCACAGGCACCATGCTGTCCCCGTGCTCACCCATCATGTAGGCAATCACCTGGTCCGGCGACACCCCCAGCCGCTCGCCCAACATCGACCTGAAGCGGGTGGTGTCCAGGACCGTCCCCAGCCCAAACACCTTGTTCGATGGGAAGCCGGACGTTTTCAGTGCCTGGTAGGTCAGCACGTCGACGGGATTGGAGACCATGAAGAGGAAGGTGTCCTGGTTGTACTTGAGAACCCCCTCCAGGATCCCCCCCATCAACTCGGTGTTGCGCTTCAGCAGGTCCAACCGGGTGTCGCCGGGCTTCCTCGGGATACCGGCCGTGATGATCACCATGTCGGACCCGTCGGTCGCATCGTAGTCGCCCGCTACGATCTTGCAGTTCTGGGTCAAAGCCAGAGCGTGGCGAAGGTCCAGGGCCTCCCCCTCGGCCCTCGGCTTGTCCACGTCGACGATCACCATCTCCGTGATTCCACCCTCCAACAACAGGGTGTACAGCGTGGTGGAACCGACCCTGCCGGCGCCAACCATAGAGATCTTCATTGGCCGCGCTCCTTTCTCGGACCGATGTAGTCTTGGTTTGCCTATTCTATAGCCGCCGATTGGACCGCATCAAGCGTCATGAAAAAGCATGATGCCCTCGCGCTGGCGCAACTACTTGACAGTAGCTCCACACCAACAGCTA
>JAJYNT010000133.1 GCA_021786215.1 Chloroflexota bacterium
GATCACCGGCGGCAAGGATCCACTCCAGTTCGGCGCCAACAACTCGGGAAGGGGAGTGGGGGGCAGCACCATCCACTATGCCGCCTTCTGCCCACGGCTGCACCCCTCGGACTTTCGGGTTCGCACTCTGGACGGGGTGGCCGTGGACTGGCCGATCTCCTATGAAGAGTTGGAGCCCTACTACGAGCAAATGGAGAGGGAGTACCCGGTGAGCGGCCCCGCCCATTACCCGTGGGGCCTGCCCCACGGATACCCGTATGCTCCGCTGCAGGCGGGCACGGCGGGACAGCAGTTGGTGGAGGGATGCGTCAAGTTGGGGATCCCGGTAGTGGCGGGCGGCCCGGTGGCGATCCCGGCCGGCCGAGTGGGGAAACGTCCACACTGCATTATGCGGGGCTTCTGTCTCCTGGGTTGCAAGGTGGGCGCCAAGCACAGCGTCATGGTGAGCCACATCCCCGATGCCATTCAGCATGGGGCTGAGATCCGGACCGAATGCATGGCCTTCGAGATCCCGGTCGATGGGGAGGGTAGGGCTACCGGGGTTCGCTACTTTCGCACGGTAGAGCACGGAAGGATGGTCGAAGAGGAGCAGCGAGCCCGGGCGGTGGTGGTGGCGGGCTACGCAATCGAGACGCCTCGGTTGCTCCTCAACTCGAAGTCCGGCCGGTTCCCGAACGGTTTGGCCAACAGCAGCGGGCTCGTGGGAAAGAACCTGATGGCGCAGGCCGGACCGGTAGTGTGGGGACGTTTCGAAAAGATGATCCGCCAGTACAAGGCACCTCCAGCCTGCGCCTGTACCGAACAGTTCTATGAGACCGATCCAAGGAACGGCTTCGTCCGTGGGTACGCCCTCCAGACTGTTGCCCCCCTTCCCATCTCCTTCTCCCATCTGCTGGTGAGCAAGGACGGGCGGTTCGGCTTGGAGCTGTTGGAGGACATGCAGGATTACAACCACCATGCCTGCATCGGCGTGCTGGGGGAGATACTGCCCGACGAGCGGAACTACGTCGAGCTTCACCCCACCCTGAAGGACCGCTACGGTCTGCCGGTTCCATACTCTCACTTCAGCCTTTTCAAGAACGATGAAAAGGTGATGCGTGCCGGTGTGGCTCGGGCGGAGGAGGTGCTCAGGGCGGCAGGGGCAGTGGAGGTGGAGTGGGAGAAGCGCTTTGCCCATCTGGTGGGGACTTGCCGCATGGGGTTCATCCCCGAGGATTCGGTGGTGGACCGATGGGGGCGCTCCTGGGATGTTCCCAACCTTTTCATCTCGGATGGCAGTCTTATGCCCACACAGGGGGCCTCCAATCCCTCGATCACCATATCGGCCCTGGCCGCGCGCCAGGCGGGCTGGATCCGATGGGCGATTCCACGTGGAGAGCTGCAATCCCGACCGATTGCCGGGCAGGCAGCCAGGGCTTGAGCACTTGGCCCTGGATAGTCTGCCCCTGATCATCCCCGCGAAAGCGGAGGGGCGAGCGCGGATAGAACCCTGGATACGCGACTTCGCAGGCATGAGGACGAGTTCGAAACCGTCATTCCCGCGCAAGCGGGAATCCAGTCGGCGCGTCGTCTGGATGGCCGCCTTCGGTAGAAGCACCATCCCGACGTGATGTTTATACCCGGCCACCCGGTGCTGCACAATCTGGAAGATGGGATGCAGGTAGGGCTGCGGATTCCCAGACTCGGCCACACGGCTCTGAAGGTGATGGGGCAGACTCGGGCGCTCGACAGTGTGCTGGAGTTCGATGCGCCCCAGCCGGTGGTCCCGGCCATTCGGTCGGCTCTCGGCGCTACCCGTCTGCTCCCGGTTCCTGCCCAGGTGGCCCTGTCCGTCGGTGCGATCGGCGCGCTGTTGCTGGGACTCGGTTTGGGAGCGCGAAGAGTAATGGGGGGAACCACGTAAGATATGGGTGAAGACCTCAAAGCTTCTGGAGAGTACCTTCCCATCTCGGCCTATGCCATTATCGGGGATTGCCACACGACGGCCCTGATTTCCCTCGATGGTTCCATGGACTGGTACTGCCCGACGCGGTTCGATGCCCCGGCCGTCTTCTGCCGGTTGTTGGACGTCCACAAAGGCGGCTACTTTCGACTGGCCCCCGTGGATTTCGATGCTTCCTCCCGCCGCTATCTCGGCGATACCAACGTCCTGGAGACCACATTCTCCACTCCACACGGTCGGGTGCGGGTGACCGACCTGATGCCGGTGTACAGTCGGTTGCCGCGGCAGGAGGGATATGAGGTCGGCACCTCCCGCCGGATCCTGCGGCTGGTGGAGTCGGACGGCGCTGACCTGGAGATGGAGGTCGCCTTCAAGCCTACCTTCAACTTCGTCCGGGAGGAGGCCACGCTGTCGGTGATGGAAGGTGGAGTGGTGGCCGGGGCGAAGGGGCAGTTCCTTACCCTGACCACCCCCGGGGTTCGGCTGGAGCAGGACGGGCAAGGTGGGGCGAAAGGGCGGTTTCACCTGTCGGCAGGGGAACGCAAGTGGGTGGCGCTGACCGAGGCGGACGATCCCGACCGTGCCCAGGAGGCTTTGCTCCCGGGGGACTACGACGCTCAGCTGGAGCGCACTCGGCAGTACTGGGACCGATGGGTGCAAGACTTCACCTACCGCGGGCCGTACCGATCCCAAGTGCTGCGCAGCGCTCTGGTTCTGAAGTTACTGACCTACGAGCCAACGGGGGCCGTGGTGGCGGCTCCCACTTCATCTCTGCCGGAGGAGATCGGAGGCATCCGCAACTGGGACTATCGCTACTCGTGGCTGCGCGATGCCTCACTCATCCTCTACGCTCTTATGAGCGTCGGCTATCAGGAGGAGGCGACAGATTTCCTTCGGTGGCTGCACGCCGCTCATTCCGCGGACCCAGGCTCGCCGCCGCAGATCATGTATACCCTGGACGGCAAGAGGGGATTGCCCGAGCGCAATCTGGATCATCTGGACGGTTACCGCCACTCGCGCCCGGTGCGGGCCGGCAACAAGGCTGCCGAACAGCTGCAACTCGACATCTTCGGGGAGATCCTGAGGGCCGCCTACATGCACTATCGGGGCGGCGGCGCCAAAAGGATGCGGAATCGCAAGCACATCCTCGCGGGAGAGAAGCCCTCGAAGGAGGCCTGGAGTCTGCTCAGGGGATTTGTGGAGGCGGCTGCGAAGCGCTGGCAGGAGCCGGATAACGGGATCTGGGAGATGCGGATTGGCAAGAAGGATTTCCTCTATTCCCGACTGATGTGCTGGGCGGCTCTGGACAGGGGCATCAGGCTAGCCCACGAGTATACTCTGCCGGCACCGATGGAAGAGTGGCATCGGACCCGCGGCGAGATCCGCCGAGCTATCCTCACACGAGGATACCACGAGAAACTGAACTCCTTTACCCAGACCTTGGGCGGATCCGATCTGGATGCCACGGCTCTCACCCTTCCTACCATGGGGTTCTTGCCGGCCACAGATCCGCGGATGCAGTCGACCCTGGAGCGTATCCGGGCCGACCTCACCCAGAACGGATTGGTCTACCGCTATCGTATGAACGACGGCCTGCCCGGCAAGGAGGGGACCTTCGCCGTCTGCAGTTTCTGGCTGGTGGATACCCTGGCCATGAGTGGCAGGCTTGATGAGGCGAGGGATCAATTCGAGCATGTGGTGGGATATGCCAACGATGTGGGGCTGCTGTCCGAGGAGATCGACGCGGACTCCGGCGAACTGCTGGGCAACTTTCCCCAGGGCTTTACCCATCTGGCGCTCATTCGATCCGCCCTGAACCTGGCTAAGGTAGCCAAACATGGGGCCGAGGAGCGTCCGGAAACAGAACCGGAGAGGGCCGAACGGGCGCTGCAAGCCGTCGCCGAGGGGTACGCTGGACCATCGCGAGAGAAGCAACCGCGCCCGAGAAGGCGCAAGAAGGCTGCGTCGTAGACGCCCCGGACGCGCGGGATGTGCTATGTTGCGCGGAGGGGATAGATGGCTGGCCGAGGCGCGGCGATTGACCCCTCTGGAGCCCCAACGGTCCATGCTGCACCCGTCCGGCTGCGGTCCTCGGGAGCTTCACCTACGCCCTTGGCGGCTACTCCTCTCGATCCGGTCTCGCTTCGCATGGGGGCGCTTCTGGGCCTTGTCGGAGTAGCTGTGTTGATCGTCATGGTATGGTCCAACAACTAGCCGGATCTGATAGCATCAGCTTCAGCTTCCTGTAATGGGCCTGCGCCGTCCTCTTTCAAGATCGAGATCCGAACCTGATCATCTTCAAGTCTAAGGAGTAGTTCGTCGCCTGGGCGTAGACCCAGTGCGTGCTGGTATTCCGCTGGGATCGCGATCCTGCCGCCTTTGGAGAGCCTTATCCTGAGTTCCTCGGCCATGGAACACCTCGGAGTGGGATCGGGGCACTTTGCTACACGTGACAAACGCTATTCTGTCAGGAATCCAAACGAACTGGGAAAGGGCCAAGCTGTTTCATCTGGTTCTTGGATCAGGCGGCCAGCAGCTGGGCCAGGTTTTGGATGACCACGAGGGCCAGGATCAAGTTCGCTGCGTACAGGCCGTATCCCAGCCTCGTGAAATGAGGACTCAGTTTCACCACCGTTGCGATCACGACAAGAGAGACCAGGGCCTTGAACAGGTACATCGCCGATTCTCCACCTGCAGCCAGCAATAGCGAGGGGATCTGGTTGCCTTCGTAAAAACCGGCCTTCAAAGCGAAATAGGTGGAGGCGATGTCTAGAAGGTTCAGCACGGCGAAGACGATCACAGCTGTGCGGATTCTGGCATCTGCTCGCATCAGAAGTCCTCCTTCAGGCCTAGACCATCGTGGGTGGTGACACAGCCCGGGTTCCTTCCTTGTTGAACCAGCCGCGCAAGTATAGCACAAATGGGCTATTGCTATTGCCATGAGTCAGTCAGAAACTACAAAGCTTTGCCTCTGCTGC
>JAJYNT010000035.1 GCA_021786215.1 Chloroflexota bacterium
GACAACACCGCCACCGTGCTCACCCCCTCCACCTTCGCCAGCATGTAGGTTCGCGCCAGTTCCCCCAACCTTCCGGGTAAGACGGTATTCACCAGATATCCCACCGACATGCTGTAGAGCAGATTCCCCTGGGACACCCTGCCTGCCGGAACCAGAAGCATCTGCCATTTCAGCACCTTGAGCCAGAGATCCAATCCTATGGTCAGCAGAACCGGAATCAACCACCAGTAGTCGGCTCCGCCCAGGGCGTCCCAGAATCTGCTCCACTCGATGTTCCAAAGCAGCAGCACCACGCAAACTCCGCTGACGGCGATCCCCACCAGCAGCCTGATCCGCCCCTTCCGGCCAGCAGACCCTCTATCTTCGCCGTCACTCAACTGCCAAATCCCTCCGGCTCTCGACTCATCGCGGGGCTGTCCCCCGCCCAGTACTTGCCCAACCTAAGAACGTCCATCTGAGCCTCTCGGTCACCCCCCGGCCGCGCGGCCAGCGAAAAAGGTAGACGAGAAGAGGGATACCATCCACAGGTAGCATTGGCTTGGGGAAACACCGACACAACCGGCTTCGAGAGAAGAGCGGGGCCGGAACCAACCCCACCCTTCTCAAGGCTATCGGGAAATCCTGGACCGGCCTCGGCAAACCGCATCGAGCGGCTGCACTGCTACGAACTCGCGACCTTCTGCACCCTGACGGCGCAGACCTTCAGCTCGGCGATCTTGGCCACCGGATCGTGGGCCGAGGTGGTAAGGGCGTTGGCCGGTGACTCCGCAAAGTGGAAGTCCATAAACACCACCCCCTCCGGCACCGATGGCGTCACCTGCGCCGTACCCTCCGCCCGGCCACGGCGGGACGATACCCTCACAGCCTCGCCATCGGTGATACCCAGTCGGGCGGCATCGGACGGATGGATCTGAACGTACTCCCGATCGATCAGCGCGTTCAGCCCTTTCACCCTCCTGGTGAGGGTGCCGGTGTGGTAATGGTAAAGTCTCCGGCCGGTGGTGAGCAACAGAGGATACTCCTCATCCGGCAGTTCGGCTGCCGGCAGATAGCCCACCGGCGAGAAAAGCCCTCTGCCCCGCGTGAACTTCCCAACGTGGAGGATGGGCGTCCCGGGGTGATCGACAGCCGGAACCGGCCACTGCAGTCCGACCTTCTCCAGCCGTTCGAAGCTGATGCCGGCGTAGGAGGGGGTGAGGCTTGCAATCTCATCCATAACCTCGGCGGGTCCCGCTTGCCGGAAACCATCGGCCAAACCGGCCGCATCACCACCGATCTTCTGGGCCGTCCGGCGCGCAACCTCCTGCACTATCTGCCAGTCTGGTCGCGACTCCCCGATCGGATCGATCGCCTTGCGCACCCGCTGCACCCGCCGCTCGGTGTTGGTGAAGGTACCATCCTTCTCGGCGAACGAAGCCCCCGGCAGCACCACGTCGGCCAGCTGGGCCGTCTCCGAGAGAAAGACGTCCTGAACGACCAGGAGGTCCAGCGACTCCAGAGCGTGCCTCAGGTGGTTGATGTCGGGGTCCGACACGAGAGGGTTCTCCCCCATGATGTACATCGCCTTAACCTGCCCGGCATCGATGGCCTCCACCATCTCCGGCATGGTCTTGCCGGGCTCAGAGGGCAGTCGACAGCCCCAGGCGTCCTCGAACTTGCCCCTGGCGCTCGCCCGCTCCACCTTCTGGTAGCCGGTGTAGACGTCGGGCAGGGCGCCCATGTCGCAGGCTCCCTGGACGTTGCTCTGGCCCCGTAGAGGGTTGACGCCGGCGGAGGGCTTGCCCAGGTTGCCGGTCAGCATGGCCAGGTTGGCGATCGCTTTGACATTGTCGGTTCCTGATGTGTGCTGGGTGATACCCATGGTGTACAGAATGGAAGAAGCCCCACCGGGCCGCCCAGCCGCCGTCGCGTACATCCGGGCCACCAGTACGATCTGCTCGGCCGGTACACCGGTGATCTTGCTCACCAGTTCGGGGGTGTACTCCTCGACGGACGCCCGCCACACGTCGAACCCCTCGGTACGCTCCCCGATGAAGGCGGAGTCCTGCAGCCCTTCCCGCAGGATCACGTGGGCAAGCCCGTTCAGCAGCGCCAGGTCGGTGCCTGGCCGCAGCCGAAGCCAGAGGTCGGCGATCCGGCAAAGATCGATCTCCTTGGGATTAACGACTATCAGCTTGGCACCCTTCTGCCGCACGGCCTTCCGGACCTGAAGGCCGATGATCGGGTGCGCCTCCGTCGTGTTGCTGCCAACGACCAGCAAGCAGCTGGCGTCCTGGATCTCGCCGATGCTGTTGGTCATAGCGCCGCTACCGAAGCTTGTGGCCAGACCGGCCACAGTCGCGCTGTGTCAAACACGGGCACAATGGTCTACCGAGTTTGTGCCCATCACCCCCCTCGTGAACTTCTGGAAGAGGTAGTTCTCCTCGTTGGTGCACTTGGCAGAAGCGAGACCCGCGAAAGGGGCTCCGCCGTCGCCGCCAGGCCGCGCGTACTCCGCTAGCCTCGAGGAGACGAGATCCAACGCCTCTTCCCAGGTCGATTCCACCAGCTGTCCGTCTTTCCTCACCAGCGGTTTCGTGAGCCGGTCGGGATGGTTGATGAAATCGTTGCCAAAGCGGCCCTTCACGCAGAGGGACCCGCGGTTGACCGGGCTCTCCCGATCCCCTTCGGCGCCCACCACCTTGGACCCGCGCACCTGGAGCATGAGGCCGCAGCCCACGCCGCAGTAGCCGCAGACCGTCTTGACCTTACGAGTGGGTTGCTGGTAGCCCTTGACAGAGATAGCGCCAACAGGGCATTTCGCCTCGCATTGGCCGCAGCTCTCGCAAACAGAGGTAATGACGGGCCGGTCCATGAAGGTACCGATTTTCGTCGAATACCCCCGGTTGACGAAGGTGATGGCCCCTAACCCCTGAACTTCATCGCACACCCGCACGCACTTGCCGCAGAGGATGCACTTGTTCATGTCGTAACGCAAGAAGGGACTGGACTCGTCCACCGGCAGAACCCGTGTCGTCTTGGGGAAACGATTCGGGCGCGCCCCCACGTAGGCCGCAACCTTCTGCAGCTCGCAGCGGGTGTTCTTCAGGCAGGTGAGGCAGCTATCCGGGTGGTCCGCCAACAGCAGCTCCACCTCAGTCCGGCGCGACGATTCCACCAGCGGACTGTCGGTCCGCACCTTCATCCCATCGGTGGCGGTAATGGTGCAGGAGGAGGGCAACCCACGCATTCCCTCGATCTCGACGATGCATAGCCGGCACGCCCCGTAAGGGCGAAGATCCGGGTCGGCACACAGGTTCGGTATGTAGATGCCCGCGGTCTGGGCAGCCTCCAGCACCGTCATACCAGGCCGAGCCTCTATCTTGTGTCCGTCTATGGTCAGGCTGATGGTAGACAAGAGCGGCCTCCTTACGACTTGATGACGGCGTCGAACTTGCACACTTCATAGCACGTAGCGCACTTGGTGCACTTGGACGGGTCTATCGAGTGAACCACCCGTTTTCCACCCGTGATAGCCTCCGACGGGCAGTTCCTGAGACACACCATGCAGCCCGTGCACTTTTCAGGATCGATCTCGAAGTGCAGCAACTGCCGGCAGACCCCCGCGGGGCATCTCTTGTCGATCACGTGGGCCTCGTACTCATCTCGGAAGTAGCGGAGAGTGCTGAGCACCGGGTTAGGTGCCGTCCCACCAAGGGCACAGAGGGAGCCGGCTTTCACCGCATCCCCCAATTCCACTAGCATATCTATATCCTCAGGCTCGCCTTTCCCCTCGGTGATGCGGACCAGCGTGTCCAACATTTGCTTGGTCCCCAACCGGCAGGGAACGCATTTGCCGCAGGATTCGCTCTGGGTGAAGGTGAGGAAGAAGCGTGCGACGTCCACCATGCAGGAATCCTCGTCCATCACCACCAAGCCGCCACTCCCCATGATAGCGCCGATCCTTGTGAGATTCTCGAAATCGAGAGGCACGTCCAGGGAACTTACAGGGATGCATCCACCGGAGGGTCCACCGGACTGGGCAGCTTTGAACTGCTTGTCTCCGATGATGCCCCCACCCATATCGTAGATAATCTCCCGAAGGGTGATCCCCAGAGGGACTTCGATCAGGCCGGCCTGCTTGATCTTGCCGGTCAAGGCGAAGGTCTTGGCCCCTTTGCTCTTCTCGGTACCCATGGCCGCGTACCAATCCGGGCCGTTGACCAGAATGGCCGGCACGCTCGCCAGAGTCTCCACGTTGTTGATGGTAGTGGGCTTGCCCCACAGACCCGACTGGGCCGGGAAGGGAGGCCGCGGCCTGGGCATCCCTCGTTTGCCCTCGATAGAGGCGATCAGTGCCGTCTCCTCACCGCAGACGAAGGCGCCAGCGCCCTCCTTGATCTTTATGTGTAGGGAGAAGTCCGTGCCGAAGATGTGGTCACCCAGCAGCCCGTACTGCTCGGCCTGAGCGATGGCCAGCTTCAGCCGGACGATCGCCAGGGGGTACTCGGCTCGACAGTAGATATACCCTTCGCTGGCACCTATAGAGTAGGCCGCGATGGCCAGCCCCTCCAGCACCGTGTGGGGATCCCCCTCCAAGACGCTCCGATCCATGAAGGCGCCCGGGTCCCCCTCATCGGCGTTGCATATCATGTACTTCTGAGGGCCGGCCGCCCTGTTGCAGAACTCCCACTTCATCCCGGTGGGGAAGCCGGCGCCACCCCGTCCCCGAAGCCCGGACCGCTTCACCTCGTCGATCGTCTGCTCCGGCGTCAGTTCGGTGAGCACCCGGTACAGGGCGGAGTAGCCGTCGTTGGCGATGTACTGATGGATGCTGGTGGGATCTATCAGGCCGCAGTGGCGTAGCGCCACCCGCCGCTGTCCCTTCATGACTGGCAGATCCGCGAAGCGAGGGATGCCATCCACCGAATCCCCGCCGA
>JAJYNT010000439.1 GCA_021786215.1 Chloroflexota bacterium
GGCTTGGTCTTTTCAGCCCGAGGCTTGAGCCTCGGGCATGGCTCGCGAAAGTGCGTCCCACTTGATGGACGGACCACTTAGCGATAGTGACGGGCTAGCTCCGAGATATATCTGATACCCAGACGATCGGCGTTCTGGGTCAGCCACTCGCTCAGACGAGTCGTTCCGGTTGGGGGGCCGCTAGAGACCAGGAGACCGGCCATCAGCCCCTCGATTTCGTCTGGGGTCAGCACCACATCCTTGACCAGGTAGCCAACCAGTTTGGACAGGGCGAGCACCAGGTCCGGCGGTAGGTGAACGAGGATCGCTCGACTGCCGACGGCGGCCGCGATGAGTCTCACCAGATCGCTGTAGCTGTAGACCTCGGGGCCGACAGCGTCGATGACCTCGTTGGCGTCGCCGTCGGCCGCGCGGACGGCTATCTCCGCGACATCCTCCACGTATGCCGGTTGAAGCCGGTAGTCACCCGACCCTGGAATGGTGAAGAGCGGAAATCGTCGGAGAAGCCAGGCGATGTTGTTGATGAGAATTCCCTCGGCCCCGAAGATCACGGCGGGTCTAATGATGGCGTACGACATGCCGGAGTACATCACGAGCTCCTCCACGATCCCCTTCCCTCGGAAGTAGGGTAGGGACGAATCCGTCGAGGCGTTTGTGATGCTGATGTGCACGATCCGTCGTACGCCGGCTTCCCTGGCAGCCCGGATGAGGGTCCTCGTGTTGTCGATTGCGGACTGGAAGGTGGTTCGTCCGTAGGAAAAGCGAACCCAGTAGCTGTTGAACAGAACCGATGCCCCTTGCATCGACCTCGTCAACGTCTCGGGGTTGTCGAAGTTGAAGGGGGCAACGCTCACCCGTTCTCCAAAGGGGTTCTCGCGACCCGGATGCCCCGTGAGGGTCAGGACATCCTTTCCCCGGTCGAGGAGCCGGCGGGTGATGTACTTGCCAGTGAAGCCAAAGGCTCCGGTAACGACGTTCAGTTCTCGTGGGTTCGTGCGCTGGTCCCTCATGGGGCCTCCGTTCCGGCTCTGATCCGCGCGTAGTGCGTGCGGGCCTTGGCCCGGTTGCCGCAGCTTTTCACATCGCACCAGCGGCGGCTCTGGTTCTTGGAGCAGTTGCCGTACCTGGCAATCTGTCGGGATCTGCGCCTCCCGGCTCCATGAGGCCAGGTTGGTGTAGCTGATGGCGCAGCCCGCCGCGGATTCGGAGTACAATGGTCCGCCCAACTACGAGCCGATGAAGGAGCGTCTTCCATGATCGAACGGATGGAAACTGCCTATTACCGTCTGCCCCTCGAAGCCTCGGGAGATGCGGGGCATGGCGCCATCAACTCGGAGGAGCTAATTACCCTGAAGCTGTACGCCGATGGTCTCGTGGGCCACGGCTACGCCTACACAATCGGCCGGGGAGGCCGGGCCATCAAGGCCCTGATCGACCACGACCTGGCGCCAATGCTTGCCGGCCAGTCGCCGGAGCCGGTGGAGGAGCTGTGGGAACTGATGAACCGGCGGCTGCTCTACGTTGGCCGGGGCGGCCTGACCAGCTTCGCCATCGCCGCCGTGGACATCGCCCTGTGGGATCTGCGGGGCCAGCGGCAGGGTAAACCGCTGTACGCCCTGGCCGGCGGGACGGCCCGAGAGATCCCGGCCTACGGAAGCGGCGTGGATCTTCCCAAGCCGTTGGATCAACTGCTGAGTCAGGTGGAAGGCTTCCTCCAAAGGGGCTTCCCGGGCGTCAAGGTGAAGGTGGGCCGTCCCAATCCTGGAGAGGACGAAGAGCGTGTGGCGGCGGTGCGGCGGCTGATCGGCGACGGGATAGATCTAATGGTGGACGCGAACATGTCCTGGACTGCGGACGAAGCGCTGGAGAAAGGGCGGCGATTGGAGGCCTACAACCCCTTCTGGCTGGAGGAGCCCGCCATCCCCGAGGACGTGCCCGGCCATGCCCGCCTGGCCCGTTCCCTGAAGATGCCCATCGCCGTGGGCGAAAGCCTCCACTCGGTCCATGAGTTCCGCCGATATGTGGAGGAGCAGGCCGTGGGGGTGCTGCAGATCGACCCCGTCACCAACGGAGGCGTCACCGCTTCGTTGAAGGCGCTGGCGCTGGCCGACGCCGCGGGACTCAAAACCAGCAGCCACTACACCGACGAGTTGTGCGCCCACCTGCTCTGCGCCAGCCGTAATCCCGTTTACCTGGAGAAGCACGCCTTCGCGCTGGACCGATATCTGGAGACACCCCAGCGGGTGCTGAACGGCCGCGTTCGCCCATCCGAGACGCCGGGCACCGGACTCCGCTTCGACGAAAGGGTGCTGGCGCCCTACCGTCAGTAGCTGCTTGGCTCACCCTCTCGGGAAAGAGGGTGAGCTAGGCCCCCATCCTGCAATCTCTTCTGCCGTGCTTCACGGTGGAGGTGAGGGCAGAGGATGGGTGGGACGCAGCGGCGGAGATGGCTGCCGGTGGGGGCGGAGCCCTTGCCGGAGGGCGGTGTTCACTTCCGGGTCTGGGCGCCTCGGCGGAGGCGGGTGCAGGTGGCGTTGGAGGGCGAGCGCGAAGGCGGCCCCCGGCCCCTGGAACTGGATCCTGAGGGGAACGGCTACTTCTCGGGAGAGCTCCCCGTGGCCGGCCCCGGGACCCCCTATCGCTATCGTCTCGACCTGGAAGAGCAGCTCTATCCCGATCCCGCCTCCCGATTCCAACCCGATGGTCCCCACGGCCCCTCTCAGGTGGTGGATCCTTCTCAGTTCCAATGGAGCGACGGCGGGTGGCCCGGCGTGAGCCTTCGAGGCCAGGTCATCTACGAGCTTCACGTCGGCACCTTCACCCCAGAGGGTAGCTGGGAGGCCGCGAGCCGGGAGTTGCCGGAATTGGCTGCCCTGGGCGTCACGGTAGTGGAGGTGATGCCGGTGGCCGAGTTCCCGGGCCGTTTTGGCTGGGGCTACGACGGCGTCGACCTCTACGCTCCCACCCGTCTCTACGGCAGTCCAGACGACTTCCGCCGCTTCGTGGATCGGGCCCACGCCGTCGGGCTCGGGGTGATCCTCGACGTGGTCTGCAACCACCTCGGTCCGGATGGGAACTACCTGCCCCAGTTCTCCCAGTACTACTTCACCGACCGCCACAGCAACGAGTGGGGCGAGGCTCTCAACTTCGACGGCCCCAATTCGGGTCCGGTGCGCGAGTTCTTCGTCGCCAACGCCGGCTACTGGATCGAGGAGTTCCATCTGGATGGGCTGCGGTTGGATGCCACCCAGACCATCCACGACCAATCACCGGAACATATCCTGGCCGCCATAACTCGGCGTGCTCGCCAGGCAGCAGCGGGTCGATCGATCGTGCTGGTTGCGGAGAACGAGCCCCAGCAGGTCAAACTGGTGCAGCCGCCTGAGCAGGGAGGATACGGACTGGATGGGCTGTGGGATGACGACTTTCACCACAGCGCGATGGTGGCAGTTGCCGGCCGGAACGAGGCCTACTACATGGACTACCTGGGGACGCCACAGGAGCTGATCTCGGCGATCAAGTATGGCTTCCTCTACCAGGGGCAGCGCTATCGATGGCAAAGGAAACGACGGGGCAGCCCCACCTTTGGATTGGATCCGGCGACCTTCGTCCTCTACACCCAGAACCACGACCAGATCGCCAACTCGGCCGCCGGCCTCAGGATTGATCGTCTGACCAGCCCGGGCCGGCACCGGGCCATCACGGCCCTGATGCTGCTGGCGCCCGGGACCCCGATGCTGTTTCAGGGGCAGGAGTTCTCCTCCTCCAGCCCCTTTGCCTTCTTCGCGGACCATCGGCCGGAACTGGCGGGGCTGGTGCGGCGAGGACGGACGGAGTTCGTCGCTCAGTTCCCAAGCGTGGCCGACCCCGAGATCCTGGCTCGCGTTTGCGATCCCGCCGATCCCGCGACCTTCCAGCGGTGCAAGCTGGATCTATCCGAGCGAGAGAGCCACGCTGAAGCCTACGCGCTGCATCGCGACCTCCTGAGGCTGCGCAAGGAGGATCCGGTTTTTCGCCTTCAGCAGACCGGCCGGGTGCAGGGTGCGGTGCTGGGGCCGGAGGCTTTTCTCATACGCTTTTTCGGGGAGGGAGGGGATGATCGCCTGTTACTGGTCAATCTGGGCCGCGACCTAGCATTTAGCCCGCTGCCGGAGCCGCTGTTGGCCCCACCTGAAGGGAGCGATTGGGAACTGCTCTGGTCCAGCGAGCCTCCACGTTACGGGGGGCTGGGAACCCCACCGGTGGAGAACGAGGACGGGTGGCATGTCCCGAGCCATGCGGCCCTCGTCCTGAGGTCTTCAGCAATCGGTGACCAGCGATCAGCCTGGGGAGTGGAACGGTGGCGAGTTCACGATGCGTAGGGCAGGAGCTTGTCCCCTGCCGCCCGTTCGAGGATGTGGAGGACGATGTGATGGGGCTGGATGCCCAGTCCCACCTTCGCGAGCCCAAGGTGTCCCATGGATAGGCCGGTCTTCAAGATTTCGTGGTCGGGTGGGATGAGTCCCGAGGTCGAGCAAACGCTCGATCACGAGTGGCTGGTTACGAACGGGCTAGGAGGTTACGCTTCGGCCACTATCTCAGGGGTATGCACCCGCCGCTACCACGGGCTGCTGATCTCGGCGCTGCAGACGCCCCTGGGACGCACGGCAATGCTCAACTATCTGCGAGAGAGAGTGATACTCAAGGATGGCACCATCTTCTATCTCAGTGGCCTGGAGCGAGCCAACCGCGACCTGGAGTATCACGGGGCCGAGCTGCTGGCAGAGTTCCGGCTGGAGAACGGACTGCCAGTCTGGCGTTGCCATTTGGGGAAGATCATGCTGGAGAAGCGTGTGGTCATGCCCCACATGCAGAATACGGTGTATGTCCACTACCGGATGCTGTCTGGAGCAGGAACGA
>JAJYNT010000194.1 GCA_021786215.1 Chloroflexota bacterium
AGTTTCACCATTAGGAAGCCGATAACCACCACGGCGAACACCTCGAACATCCCCTCCACCCACAGGTGGATCACCCACCAGCGCCAGTAATCGGACATGGTGATGTGGGTACTGGGGTCGAAGAAGAAGCCGAAGCCGTAGAAGAAGGGGATGGCCACGGCGCTGTAGAAGAGTAGGTGGGTCAGGCCGCCTCTGTCCGATTCGGCCTTTAAGGCCGGGCGCAGCCCCCTATAGACGATGAAGAGCCACATCACCATCCCGACGGCCAGCAGGATCTGCCAGACCCTGCCCAGCTCCAGATAGGCCCAGCCCTGGTTGCCCAGCAGGAACCAGAGGTTCCCAAGGTAGCCCTTGGCCCCCAGCCACTCGCCCGCAAGGCTTCCCACCACCACCAGCACCAGGGCCCAAAAGAGGAGATCCACCAACAGCCCCTGGCGTTTCGGCTCCCGACCTCCGACCAGTGGTGCCACAAAGATCCCCAGGCCGAGCCATGCGGTGGCAACCCAGAAGATGGCCAGCTGCAGATGCCAGCCGCGGGCGATGTTGAAGGGAAGAAGGGGTAGGGTGTCGAAACCGTAGAAGCTGGAGCCGTCGGCGTAATAGTGGGCGAGGAGGGCCCCCATCATCGTCTGGACCAGAAACAGCAAGGTGACGATGACGAAGAATTTGGTCGTCTTCCGCTGGCTGGCTGTCAGCGGGGCGTTGCTCAGCTTCAGCGTCTTCGCCGCCTCGAGGTTCTCCTCCATCTGTATCTGATAACGATGGTAGAGGAAGAGGATCACCGCGACGAACAGTACCAGGAGGGTGACGCTGATGGCGCTCCAGATCACAGAGCCGAAGGTGAGAGTATTACCCGCGGCCGCATCGAATGGCCAGTTGTTGGTAAAGGAGAAGTTGAGGCCAGGCCTGTCGACAGTGGAGAGCCAGGCAGTCCAGGTGAAGAAATCGGCGATCTGCCGAATCTGGTCGCCCGGTGCCACGTAGGCTCGATCCGTCGCCGGCATGTGCTGCTCCTGGATCCACCGCGGGGGCAGCGCCCGCTCCGGGTCACCCTGAGTGAACAGCTGCCGGTAGTGGGCTCGCACCTGTTCCAGTCCGTAGGCTTGCGCCGCGGTGAAGGTCAGGGTGCCGGTAGCAGGATCGTAGCGGTTGGTCTTGAGATCCGACTGGACCTTCGCCGTGATGCCGGCCTGCTGCTCGGCGTTGAGCCCGGCGAAGTCGACGCCGTACTGGGCACGGGCATAGAAATCCTGCATCGAGACAGTCATGACGTGGAGACTGTCGGCGGTGAAGTCGGGCCCGAGGTAGGACCCGTGGCCCAGGGTGGAGCCGTAATCCATCAAGTCGTATTTTTGGTAAACAGCTTTCCCACCGGAGATCTCCTGGCCGGTGGAGAGGAGCCTGCCAGAGCTATCGACAATCTTGGCGGGGATGGGCGCCTCGTCGCGATAGACGGCAAATCCTCCCAGGATGAGACCGCTGAAGCCTAGAAGGACGACCAGGATGAGGGCGTGCTTCCAGAGATCGACCCGACCCTTCTGTGGGGTTACCCGCGCAGCGGTGACAGACATCGTTCAGCCTCCCTTTCTGGTGTCGGCCTTGACGTGCAGGCCATGTCGCACCAATTCGACCTTGTTGGTCCGAATTAGAACACCAAAAGGGAGCGCCTTCTGCGACAAATGTCACATCCTCCGAAAACATGGGGGGGCGGCCTCAGCGCCCAAGATGCCGTGCAATTCAAACGTAAGGACGCGGAAACCCCGCCCCTACCGGCCTCTGGCGGGATGCAGTTCATCCAGTTCCCAACACAGGGGATTGCCGGCGATGTACTCCTGGATCTCCTCGAGAGAGCGCTCGTTGCGGATCACGTGGTCGTAGTAGCTACGCTGCCAGACGGTATCCCCAGGGGTGCCGCTCAACTGGTTGAGCCTGCGAGTGGAGATCGACTTGAAGTTCTGGACGATGGCACCGAGCGAATTCGGCTGGGGGCCCTGCGCTCGGCCCCCCTGTAGGGGCGAAGCATGCGCCGCGGCGAATGCTTCGCCCCTACACCTGCTCTATACTTGATTGTGGCCCCATCCGACAATTGTCATCTGATCGATGTTGCATCACCGCCGCTCGTCGCCCCTACAGCAGCTCGCCGCCCTTAGGACGGTAAACGCAGCGGGACTCCTCGCCGAGGTAATCGCCGGTCAGTGCCCAGGCCCGAGCTCGACTTCCGCCGCACACTCGCCGGTACTCGCACTGACCGCACCGCCCCTTGAGCAGAGAGGGATCCCTCAACTCCCGGAACAGCTTGGAGTTCCGATACAGCTCCGCGATAGGGGTCTCCCGAACATTTCCCGCGGAAAGCTGGAGGAAACCGCTGGGGCACACCTCCCCAATATGGGAGATGAAGCAGAAGCCCTTACCGTCGTTGACCCCCTGCTGAGGACGATTCAGACCATCCTGGAAGCTGTAGCCGGCGCCCGTCAGCGCCTGATGGATTGCTCCATCCCGCCCCAGTTCGGCCCTGGTGCGCTCGATCACCACCCTTCGATAGTGCTGCGCCGCGGTGGTGCGCACGTCGAACGGAGCGGACTTGGACAGATCGTACATCCAGTTGAAGGTGTCCTCATGCTCCTGAGCCGAAACCATGTCGTTCTCCTTGCCACGACCGGTGGGCACCAGGAAGAAGATATTCCACATTAGGGCCCCGAAGTCTGCGATCAACCGGGAAAGGGCAGGCAGATCCGCGACGTTACGCCTTGTAACCGTGGTGCCGATCTGAAGGGAAAGCCCGATCTCGCGGGCAGCCTCTATCCCCTTCAGAGTGCGGACATAGGAGCCATCAACCTGCCGAAACGCGTCGTGGATCTCCGGGGTGGAACCGTCCAGACTGAGGTGGATCCGCACCACTCCGGCATCCTTCGCCCTCCGCAGGTGCTCTTTAGTGAGCAGGGCGGTCGCGCTGGGGGAAAGCGAGACCCGCAGTCCTCGACCGGCCCCATGGGATATCAGATCGTAGACGTCCCGCCGCATCAGGGGGTCGCCACCAGTGATCACCAGGATGGGGTTCCCCATCTCAGCTATCTGGTCGATGAGACCGAAGCCCTCCTGGGTGGACAGCTCTCTGGGATCGCGCCGTGGCTGGGCCGAGGCCCGACAGTGAACGCACGCCAAGGCGCACGCCTGGGTGATCTCCCAGGCGACGGTGAATGGGGTAAGGTTGAAATCTACGTCGGCCAGGGACGGCATCCCATGATGGCCGGCCACCACCTGCGAGCCTCGCATCTTAGCCTCCGGGATTGGTGTAAAGCGAACGAACGCCCCCAACGGTGCGGAGCGCTTTAGTTTACCCCCTCGATCGATCCTGGTCCAGCGCGCGACCAACCTGGCTCATCGCGGAGCCTGGAGAATCGAACAGTAGACATTCTGAGGGCGACGCTGTAAAGTCCGGAGCTAACTGTCAAGGAGGAATCAATTGAAGACCATCACGTCCGACAAACTGGTGACTTCCTACGATCGCCGAAATCAGATCCATCTGCGGGTCTCGCCGGGTGAAGAGGTACTGGTCGAGACCCACGACAGGTTCGTCAGCTGGCAAGAAGCCGGCAAGGCTCCGGACCTCTCGTCCCCAGCACTGATGGGAGTCACTGGGGCCATATACGTGGAGGGCGCGCGCCCGGGATCCACGCTTCGGGTCGACATCCTGAACATCCAGCTGACGTCCAGCTTTGGCCTCGTCAACGCCATCCCCGGCAAGGGCGCCTTTGCGAATTCAGTTGAGCAGTTTACTGCGGTCAGGGCAGAGATAGAGGGAGAGGCGATTCACTTCATGGGCTTTGAAATCCCGGTGTCCCCCATGGTTGGGCGGGCCGGCGTGGCTCCGGCCGGAGAACCGGTGGGCAGCGTGTCGGCAGGCCCCCATGGCGGAAACCTGGATGCCAAGGAGATCACCACTGGAAGCAGCGTTCTGCTTCCGGTCTTCGTCGAGGGCGGACTGCTAGCCCTGGGAGACATTCATGCGGCCATGGGCGACGGAGAGGTAATGATCAGCGGCGTGGAGACCATGGCCAACGTGACGATACGCTGCTCAGTGCTGGAGAATTGGCCGCTACAGCACCCGATGGTGATCACTCCGACCCGCCTGATAGCGCTGGCGTCGGCTGCCACCCTGGACGAAGCATCCGTCCTGGCCCTCGAATCGATGCGTAGCCACGTTTGCTCGCGTCTCGGCCTGGACACCGTTTCGGCAGGCATGCTGCTCAGCGTGGCCGCCGACCTCGGCGTGGCCCAGATCGTTAACCCGCTGAAGACCGCGAAGGTCTCACTTCCGCTGCGGATCCTTCAGAGCTGAGAACTGAAAGGAAAGCTGTCTAGATAACTTGCTCCAGGCCGCGGGGCACCATCGAGAGGGTGTCCCCATTCGGCCCTCTCGTAACGGTGAGGCGAGCCTGATCCAACCGACAGTAGTCCACCGGATCTAGGATCAACAGCGGCCGACCCATGAAGGTCATAACCTGATCGGTGGGCCTGGGAAAGGCGAGGGACAGGTGGGCCCTGCCCCGCTGAAGGTTCAATCGGAGGCCTACCCGCGTAGCGCCACGGCGAAGCTCCGGCCGCCCCTCCATGGCGTCTTCGAGCCTGGCTAGGATCAACTCCCTGGCATCGTCGGAGATCTCGAGCATGGGGCACCTCCCGACCTGAGGGTGGCAACGGCAGCACATTCCGTTACAACACGCCTCATTATACTCCTTTTGCTCGCGGCGTGCTCACACGAGACTCAAGACGAACTGTAAAGACAGTTGACAAGATAAATGGCACTATAGTAGCCTTCCTGCAGATTGGCCAGCGTCTGTTTCACGTGGAGGTTTCCCTTCTTGAGCGAGGAAAGACGGCGTCGGCTGCTGGACT
>JAJYNT010000135.1 GCA_021786215.1 Chloroflexota bacterium
CAGAGTGGCATACTGGTTGATCAGGTAGCCGGCCAGTCTCCGCAGCGAGCCCCGACTCTCCGCCTGGTCTGGCTCCTCCCGAATCAGCAGCCTCACGAGCTCGGCACTGTATTGACCCGCAACGCGCCGGCACCGTTGATCGAAGGGCTCCTCAGCGCCACTCAGGTGCTTCTCCAGCCAGGAGGCTCCCCGGTGGCGCTGGAGCATTTCCTCCACGTATTTGTCGGTTCCCCGGTCCGCCATGGCAGCGCCAGATGGCTCCATGCCAACATCCTTAGCGCCAGGGATCTTCATGGAGCCATCATACAACCGGGGTGTTTGGCAATCAACCAGCCGTGTCCGGTGCCGGACGATGCTGCGCTGCAGGAACGCGGCCTGTCCCGGGAGCGCTGCTCTCCGCTGCCGGCCTCCAACTATTTCAGACTGTCACGGCCGGGTCCCCAACAAATGCGTGTGCCCATCCATCTCATCTTGGTTCCGGCGCTCGGTCAGGACCGGCCAGCGAGCGAAGGAGGAAGGGCAAATGGGGCAGGCTATGTCGTCGGCCAGGAAACGGGGAGCGAGCAAAGGGTGCGAAAGGAGAAGTGACAGCATGTACCATCTTGTAGCAGTGATGGTCGCTCTGGCGGTTTTCGCGGTGCTACCATGCGTGGCGTCGGCCGCGGACACGAGCTTCGGGGGTAACAGCTATTCCAGCGGCCACGCCGGATCGACCACCTATTGGGGCAGCAGCCAACAGGTTGGGAACACCACCTACTATGGCGGCTACATAGGGTCGACTCGCTTTTCAAGCAGCAGCGAACAGGTTGGTGGCAGCATCTACGACAATGGGTATATAGGATCGACCCCCTGCTCAGGCACTAGCGTTCGGATAGGCAACAGCATCTACAACCACGGCTACATAGGGTCGACTCCCTACTCGGGCACCGTCATGCAGGCTGGAGGCAGCGCTTACTACAGCGGCTACATAGGATCGACCCGCTTCTCGGGCACCAGCCAGCGTGTTGGTAGCAGCATCTACGACAACGGCTACGTAGGATCGATTCCCTACTCGGGGACCATCCATGCAGCGTGGGCACGGTAGCTACGCGGGGCGCCAGCCAGGCTGTTGCAGGGCCAACCCGCCGCGCGGGCTGTACCTAAGTGAGACCTGGTCATGAATAGTGAACCGCGCCGGGACAGGACCGGCGCGGCCGTCCCGGCCGTCCCGTATCATAAGGTTGCGACACCGTGACACGGAGACAACCTTATGATAATGACAACCGAAGTCCCGATCCTCATAGCTCTGATGATGTTGATTGACCGTATTCCGGTGCCGAGCGCGACCAACCGGCGAGGTCGGTCCAAGAGCTACTCGGATCGCCTGTTCCTTAAGGCTCTTGTGATCATGGTCGTCCGCCATCTGCCCAAGGTGCATAGCCTGCTGGCTATCCTGGAGGAGCCCGAGATGCAGCCCCTTCGGGACCTCCTCGTGGAGAACGGCCGTTACCCGACTCGTCGCACCTTCGGGCGTCGGCTCAAGGCGATCCCCGAGACGTTGCCGGCTCAGATCGCCCGATACCGAAGCTGGTCGGACCAAGACTGGCTGGCATGGCCGGGTCTACGGCTGGAAACTCCACCTGGTCACCACTGTGGCTTGCGTCTGGATCCCCCTGTCCGCTCAGCTGACACTGGCCAATGGGGCGGACAACAAGCAGGCTCCGGCCCTGCTGGAAGACCGGATCCTGCGGATCGTGCCCCAGTAGCCGAAGGCGGCGACGAAGATACCGCGGTGCAGCGCATGGTCGCGGACCTCGTCGGAGACTCGGGTCAAGACTAATCCCCGCGGGTTAGTGATAGAATGGGCGCGCGTGTCTGGACGGACCTCTCCTGCTGCTGTTGAGCTGTTGGTGGGCTTTCTGACTGCGGTGCTTGATAGAGCCCGGAGCACAAACCTGGTTGAGGCCAAAGCGGAGCAACGAATGGACGAACTGATTTTCGTGGTCGAAGAGGCCTCCGAAGGTGGATACACCACTAGGGCGCTGGGAGAATCGATCTTCACCGAAGCGGATGACCTCGCCGACCTTCATTCTAAGGTGCGGGGTGTGGTGCGATGCCATTTCGAGGAGGCCGAGAGGCCGAAGATTATTCGGCTTCATTTCGTGCGTGAGGAATTGATCGCTATATGAGACGGGGATCTTGGACGATGTCGCCGAGCACCTGGGGATGACTCGCGAGGAGTTGATCGACCGCCTGTTTGGTAAGACTTCCTGAAGGTGCCCCATTGTCAGGATGGCATATCTGGCGCACAATAGGGTGACATATACTCTCCACGGTGAGGTTGGCTTATGAAGTGGGAAGACCTTCTGGCGATGGAACGGACGGTGGTGGAGACCAACGAGTGGAGCCACCGGCCGAGCAATGCATTCACCAGAGACGGGCTAGCCTTGGTCTCCAAGGTGTCTGCCTCTGAGCGCGATCTGAAGTCGGCTGTGAGGGCAGCCGTAGATGCCATCGGCGGGGTCCGGCGAGCCCTCAATCCGGGAGATCGGGTGCTGCTAAAGGCTAACTACAATAGTCCCGATCCGCTGCCTGCCGCCACGGATCTCCCTTTCCTCGCGGCGGTGGTGGAGCTGCTGCGGGAGGAAGGCATCACGGATCTAACCATTGGAGAGCGCTCGGGCTGGCCCTCCATGCCCACTCAGGACGTGCTGGAGAAGATGGGAGTTTTCGCTCTCGGCCGAGAGATGGGGGTCCCCGTGATCGTTTACGATCCGGGACCGTGGATGGACGTCAAGCTGAGTGCGCAGGCCAAGTGGTGGAAGAGCGTTGCGCTGCCTCAGGCGTTGAAGCGGTTTGACAAGATAGTCTACCTGCCCTGCCTGAAGCACCATTTCCTGGCGACCTTCACCATGAGCCTGAAGCTGGCCGTGGGGCTGACTCATCCCAAGGAGATGGTCTACATGCATGCCGACTTCCGTGGCGGAAAGCCCGAGGAGCCGATGTACCTGAAGATGATCGAGCTGAATCTCGCGGTTCAGCCGGATCTCATCATCCTGGACGGCCGAAAGGCCTTCGTGACGGAAGGTCCGATCAAGGGGGAAATGGTGGAACCGGGGATCATCATGGCCTCAGGCGATCAGATAGCGCTGGACGTAGAGGGCCTGAAGGCGCTGAAGTCCTACCCTCGGGAGAACATGCTGAAGGCACCCGTGTGGGAGATGCCGATCATCCGGCGGGCGATCGAGTTGGGCCTCGGTGCCCGAAGCGAAGAAGACTATCGTGTGGTAGAGGGCTGAGCCAATTTCGGCCTCTCCCCTGGCCCCTCCCCGAAACGGGGAGGGGTGCAGCCCCCTTCCCCATAGGGAAGGGGGGGAGGGGGTTAGGTCTCTCCTACGCCTTGGCAGCCGCTGTCTGGCGCACGATCTCGACGAAGGAGTCGGCTTTCAGGCTGGCGCCGCCCACCAGTCCGCCGTCGATCTCGGGTTGCGACATGAACTCCTTGATGTTGTCCGGGGTGACGCTGCCTCCATACTGGATCCTGATGCCGGAGGCCGCATCGTCGCCGAACATGGAGCGGACGATGCCGCGGATCATCCCGATCACCTGGTTGGCGCCCGACCCGGTGGCGGGCTTGCCGGTGCCGATGGCCCAGATGGGCTCGTAGGCTATCACCAGGCCACCCAGACTCTGCAGCCCGGACAGCCCGGCCTTCACCTGGCGGGTCACAACCTCCTCGGTCTTCCCAGCCTCGTACTCCTCCAACTTCTCGCCGACGCACATGATCGGCTTGAGTCCGTGATCCAGCGCGGCCCTCACCTTCTTGGCCACGAGGTCGTCGGTGTCGCCAAAGTACTGCCGACGCTCGCTATGGCCGAGGATCACGTAATCCACCAATCCTCGAAGCATCAGGGGACTGACTTCACCGGTGAAAGCGCCCTTTTCCTGGAAATACATGTCTTGGGCGCCCACCAGAATGCCGCTGTCCTGCAGACGATCGCGCGCTGCCGCCAGGGAGATGAACGGCGGACACACCACCTTTTCCACCCCCTGGATCCCCTCCAGCTGAGGCCGCATGGTATCCAGCAGCAACACCGCTTCGGCCAGGGTGGTGTTCATCTTCCAGTTGCCGGCGATTATGGGAATGCGTGACAAAATGTTACCTCCATACCCTCACCCCGACCCTCTCCCAGAGGGAGAGGGAGAGAGGAAAAGGGGCTATTTCTCGATCAGGCTCTTGCCCGTCATCACCTTGGGCTGCGGAATGCCCAGCAGCTCCAGGATAGTTGGGGCGATATCGGAGAGAGCGCCACCTTCCCTCAAATCGGCACCGATGGTCTGGTCACCCACCAGAATGAACGGGACCAGATCGGTGGTGTGGGCGGTGAATGGCCCTCCGCTCTCGGGATCTATCATCTCCTCTGCATTGCCATGATCCGCCGTCACCAGCGCCACGCCACCCTTCTCCAGGACCGATTCCGCGATCTTTCCGATGCACTGATCAACCGTCTCGACCGCCTTGATGGCTGCGGGGATTACGCCGGTGTGGCCCACCATGTCCCCGTTGGCGAAGTTGACGATGATCACCGGATGGTCCCCCTGCTTCAGGATGTTCAGCACCACATCGCACACCTGTGCAGCGCTCATCTCCGGTTGCAGATCGTAAGTGGCCACCTTGGGCGATGGGACCAGGAATCGATCCTCCAATGGGAATGGATCCTCTCGACCTCCGTTAAAGAAGAAGGTAACGTGGGCGTACTTCTCCGTCTCCGCGGTGTGGAACTGCCTTATCCCGTTCTCGCTCAGCAGCTGCGCCAGCCCTTCGGTGACGTTTTCCGCTGGGTAGGCAATCGTGACCGGCAGCCCCTCCTCGTACTCGGTCATCGTGACCACCAGAAGATCCTCGA
>JAJYNT010000445.1 GCA_021786215.1 Chloroflexota bacterium
AGGGGACCATCATCTTTGCTGGCGGCCAGCCCCGGCGTGAGGCCAGGCCGGAAGATACCGAGTGGGTGCTGGACAGCTTTTTTGCCACCGCCCGTGGCAGGATCAGCGGGTCCACCCCGGTTATCGAGCTGCCCTCGGGGTCGAGGTACCTCAAGTTCACCCTCGCCGAGGAGGCCGAGGGCGAGCCGCTATATCAACGGCGTTCGGATCGAAAGCTCGAGGTAGGAAGGACCTTCGAATCGTCAAGCCAGGTCCTTCCCCCCGGGATACCGCCCCACCTTTAATCTACACCTGGAAGGGCTTCCTGGCGCGAGCTGTTGGAGGCCTGGTGCAAGAAGAGGACGGATGCCAGACCTTGTTATGCCCTCGTTCAGGCGGATCCAGGGAGGCCTCACTGAACGGCCGCGTTCATGCCGCGTCAGTGATGTGGATGTAGCGCTTATCGCTCTTGCCGCCAGGGATCGCGTTCCAGAGCTCCTCTTCCGGCACGCCGAGCCTTTTGGCGAGGAGTTCGACGTCCTGCGCCGTTACGTACTTGCTGTGGCCTGTTTCCAGAGCGCTGACCAAGCTCGGGGGGCATCCGGCCCTGGTGGCGAGCTGCAGCTGGGTCATCCCCTCGGTCAGGCGGAGTTCCCTTACCTTCTGTCCCAGCGGTGTCATTCGCCCGTCCCCCTCCCAACAGCCGCCCCCGGACAATGATCAAGGTTCGTGATGCCGCCATTCTAGCACGGCATGGATGCTGTCGGAGCACGCGGTCTCGCCGCGCTCGAGCGCGGGACCCACGGTCCGCACTGCCTATTGATCGTACCGGCCGATCTCTATCCCACCGCCGCCTGATTGAGATAAGGGGACCTTCTCCCCTCTTTCGCCAGGATTTCCCACGGTGCGCGCAAGGCGCCCGTGTTCCTCCTCGGCGAAATTCACCCCCCGCTTCTGAGGTGGACCGGGTCAGACAGGGGGTCCTCGTCGCTTTCGACCCCGCTCGCGCATCTCGGTGGAGTCGATCCGATCGACCATGAAGAGCCTCGGATATCCAGACCGACCGCTAACCGTGAGCGCGGGGGAAGCTCGATAAGAGCCTCTTCCCGCGCCCGTGGGATCAGATGACGCCTTGAGGTGTTTGGATCAGCCGGTGGGGTGCGGGCCGAGCGCTCCTAGGTGGGCAGCGCTCCACTCTCCATGGCTCCGCCCCCTCCCACAACTGGTGGGGCAACCTTCAGCGGCCGGTAGCTTTGCAGGTAGGAGGCCAGCAGGGCGCCTATGATCATGTTCATGATCATGTTGGCCATGGGTGGCAGCGCCGCGAAGGCGCTGATATTGGTGGTGGCGAGCACCGCGCCGAGACCGGAGTTGTAGATCCCTATGTCGAACATGATGGCGCGGGAAGTCGCTTCGTCGAAGTGCATCCACACCCGCGCGACCAGGTACGCCACCGTCAGGTTGATCACGACCAGGACGCTGGTGGTGATGAAAACGATCGGCACCCACTGGATGTTCTTCTGGATGGTGCCCGCGGCGTTGCTGACGATACCTACCTCTACCCCGTAGAGGGCCAACGCGGAAAGCATGGGCAGAACCGGCTCCGCCTTGTGGATCCTCTCCTGCCCGAGGGCGTAGCGGATCGCCATGCCAAGCACCAGCGGCAGCAGAATGATCTCCAGCAGCTGGATGAACATGGCCATGAAGCTCACCGGCACGAAGGTGCCGGCCAGCAGCGTGGTGAAGCTGGGCGTCAGGATCGGCGCGAGAATCGTGTTGATCCCGCAGAGGCTGACGGCGAGAGCCACCGAGCCGGAGCTCAGGAAGGTGAAGAGGTTGGAGGACACCGCCGCCGGGACCGAGCCGTCGAGTATGGTGCCCGCGGCCAGCTGCGGCTGGCTGGAGTAGACGACATGAGCGGCTATCACCGCCACCAGCGGGACGGTGATCCACTTGGTCACGAAGGCGACGATGGCTGCCTTGGGATGCAGGAAGACGGCTGCCAACGCCTGGCTTGTGAGGGTGAGGCTCATCATCAGGATGACGAAGCCCAGAAGGTAGCTGCTGTAGGGTGACAACCACAAGAAGGGCGAAGGACTTAGATAGGCCGCGATTGCCAGGACGATCAACCACAGAGGCATCAGGCGGTTCAGGATAAATGCAGCGATGCGCATTGGAGTAACCTCTCCTTTCTATACTCTGCTGCGGGTAGAAAAAACCCCGTGAGCACAGCCCTTCCGTGCCTGAAACGAAAGGATTCCCGCCGGCCTTGATCCGGACGGATTGGAGCCTGCACCACACAACTGCCCCCGAGACATCCCCCTCTCTGCCCCCAACCGGGAGGCACGGCTGACTCCCTTTGCAGGTCCACGGTCCGACTCACCTGTCATTGGCTTGATGATAACGTAGCACAAGGGGCGGGAAACCCTACCTTAAGGCAACCTTAAGCCCGCATTAAGGCCGTCCACGTCGGCCCACCCACCCCTTGCTTCGCAAGGAACGAGGTAGGGCGGCAACGGTGGTCGCTAGGCCCGCCTTGCCGCTCGATGAGGGCTGGCGCCCTCTGCCCGTCAAGGGTTTCCGCTTTCGCTCCAATGAACGGCGAAGCCGCCCTTGACGGCATTCACCCCCTTAAGACTTGCGTCCAGGTATCCGTAGGCAGTGAGCCTACGCTTACTAGACAGGGGGTGAGACAGATGCCACACATGAAGTACATCGGGGTGATCACCATCGGGGTGAGTGAGCTGGTGAAGAAGACCCCGGATCTGCTGGACAAGCTGCTTCGGGCTTTCAGCGAGAAGGCGCACCAGATGGACGACTGGTTCTACGAGATCGAGGTGGACGGACAGCGCTCCTTCGCCGCGGACAACGGCGAGGACGGCTACACCCTGATGCTTCCCGAGGAGTATTAGGTCCTTACTCCGCCCATCGTGACAGGTAGGCGGGGATAAGCATATACAACATTATACCACTCGGGATCTATTGGCGGCCGCACCTACTTGACAATATGTAAGGCGCATGCTATGATTGCCTTACCTATGTACGGATGCCTTACGACTGGAGCAGACATGAAGGAGATCGTTGCCACCATCACCAGCAAGGGGCAGGTGACGATCCCGGCCGAGGTTCGGCGACACCTGGGGGTCAAGAGGAGCGACAAGGTGTCTTTCGTCATCGAGCCGGACGGGGTAGTGCGCCTCCGCGTCCCTCGCTACGCCGACATCGCCTCCCTGCGGGGGGCGGCGGGATCGCTGGGCAAGCCCATGCCCTGGGAGGAGATGCGGGGGGTCGCCCGCGAGGACCATCTCTTAGACAAGTACAAGGGCAGCCTATGAGCGATCCCTTCGTCGACACCGACGTCATCATCCGCCTGCTCACCCGGGACGACCTGGGGAAGCAGGAGGGGGCCGCGAAGCTGTTTGAAGCGGTCAAGGCTGGAAAGGTGAAGCTGGCCGCTCCCGATACGGTGATCGCCGATGCCGTCTACGTCCTCTCTTCGCCACGCCTCTACAACCTCTCCCGCTCCGATGTCTATGAGCTCCTGAGCCCCCTGGTTCGCCTGCCGGGCTTTAGGATCGAGAACCGCGCTTCCGTGCTGCGCGCGCTGGAGCTATACGCCAGCACCAGGGTGGACTTCAGCGACGCCTTGATTGTCGCGGCGATGGAGGAGGCGGGCTCCCAGATCCTCTACTCCTACGACACTCATTTCGATCGACTGCAGGGAATTACTCGGGTTGAGCCGCCCCCCCAATGGCTCAAGGAAGCAGGGGAGGTGAGTGACAATTATGGCTACCGAACAGAATGACCGTGACCACATGGCCGAGGGAATGGCCAGCTACCAGCGCTGGTCGGATGGCCTCGTGGCGACCGAGGAGGGGCGCCAGCTGTACGAGGAGGAAGCCGCCAAGAAGGCGCTGTGGCTCCAGCTGGTTGAAGCCCGACAGGAACTTGGGCTGACCCAGGATGAGGTAGCCAAGCGACTGGGCGTGTCCAAAGCCTGGGTGGTCAGGATCGAGAAGTACGGCTACGAGGATTGTACTCTGGGCACCTTGCGCCGCTATGTCCAGGCCCTGGATGGAGACTTCTCCCTGGAGGTGCGGGTTCGGCGCAACAGGCCCCAATAGAGGGCCATTGCCGTTGGCCAGTAGGCCGAAACAGCAGGGAGACGATGGATTACGACGAGGGTCCCATGAGCGACGCCAGGGAAGAGCGCGAGAAGGATTTCCGGGTCATCGACGAGATAAGGGCGGCCTTTAAGGACGTAGCCGACGAGGAGCTCGAGCGGGAGGTGGCCAGGGTTGTGGCCGAGGCCAAGAAGCTGCAGGCCGAACTGCTGTCTCGCCGCTGGGGGAAGCCATTTCCCTCCTCGACGACCATCCTTGATGAGCTGCGCGAGGAGCGCACCGCCGGAATGATGAAGAGTGGCGAGCCACCGCCGACGGCCGAGGAGCTGAGGGAGGTGGCGGAGGAGACCATCGCCGAGGAGACCGCCCGGCGGATGGATGAGTAGAGGGCTGTGTGCGTTTCTGGACACCAACGTCAAGCTGCGCAATCCTATTTTGTCATTCCGGGGGCCATGATAAGCTGACCTCAATCTGCCCTTGGCCGACGCGCATCATGCGGCGCTGATGGAGCACATGAAGGTTGAGGAGATCGTGATCTTCGACAGAGAGTTCGACAGAGTGGCGGGAATCCGGAGGGTGGAGCCGTGAGCCCCAAGCGCCGACATGAATGGCTGGAGCCTCTGCCGTTCGGCGAGGTGGGCCGGCTCGAGTACGATCCCGTGGAGGACGCCCTGCTCTGCCATGTCTAGCTCAGAGCAATGGGGCGAACGATGGACCCTGTGCCCCCAACCACTGGCATGGGGGCAGCCCAGAAGATGAATTCGTAGCTTCGGCGATCAGAT
>JAJYNT010000360.1 GCA_021786215.1 Chloroflexota bacterium
ACGTCACCCAGCAGCTGCTGGCGCGCCCATTCCATTTCCTTCAGTCGCTCGGCCAGCGCATCGAAGGCCCTTCCGGCCTCCCGAATCTCGTCGTTGCCGCTGGGATTCACCCGATAGTCCAGCCGCCCCGCACTGACTGCCCGCGCGGCAGCGGCCAACCTGCGGGCGGGCGCGCTGAGACTCTGCGCCAGCACTATCGACAGCAGCAGACTCACGCTCCCCGCGATAGTCAGGCCGATCAGTATGGTGGTCGTCAACTCCCAGAGTTGGCTATATAGATCTCCCATCTGATGGCTGAGGCGGATCGATCCCACCGTCTTGCCATTCCACTTGATTGGAGCCGACATCGAGACCACGTCGGACGTCGGATGATTGACCCCGGGGGAAACCGTCTCGATTCGCTCCTGCAAGGCCATGCCTAGCCCGTGGGCGATGCCAGGCTGTCCCACCAATCCGGACTCCTCCGGCTCGGTGGAACCAACGATCGTTCCGGAGTTGTCAGCCACCAGAACACGAACGGTGACTCCACCTTCGATCTGCTCCAGGTAGGTTCGGACCGCATCTCGATTCCCGGAGGCCAAGTCGGGACCCAGCCGCTCCGACAGCAGGACCATCTCATCCCGCATTCCCGTCTGGATCACCTTGAGATAGAACCAGTCCACGCTCCTAAGCAGATAAAAGCCGAGCACCGACATGGCCAGCAGGACCAGCCCGAGGTGGCTGAGTACCAGCTTGGTTCGGAGACTGCTCAGCATCGATCACGACCCGTTCGAGGCAAATCGATAGCCCACGCCGCGAACCGTCTCTACCAGCTGTGGGCGATCGGGGTCAACCTCAATCTTGCGGCGCAGCTGTCGGACGAACACCTCAACCACGTTTTCGTCGCCGAACCACTCGGTTCCCCACACCGTATCCAGGATCTCCTGGCGGCTGAGTGCCCGCCCCGCGTTGGACATGAGCAACTGCAGCAGTTCGAACTCCCTGGGGGTCAGCGTGACGTCTCTGCCTCGAACCTCTACCCTGTGAGCTTCCACGTCCAGATAGATCTCGCCCACTCGATAGGTGGAAGTCACAGTCCTCACAGCGGTCATCTGACTGCGCCTCAGCAGGGCTCGCACCCGGGCAGCCAACTCCGCTATCCCCACCGGCTTCGTCACATACTCGTCCCCACCTGCATCCAGGGCAACTACCTTGTCGACCTCCTCCTGTCTAGCGGTGAGGAACATGATGGGGATGGAGAATTCTCGGCGCAAGCGGCGGCACACTTCCACCCCGTTCAGGTCAGGCAGTCCCACGTCCAGAACCACCAGTTGCGGATTTGTCTGCCTTGCCTCCTCTAGGGCACCGTGGCCGGTGCCGGCCTGAACCACACCATACCCCTCCTGTTGGAGAGCGTAGGCTATGGAGTTGCTGATAAGGGGATCATCGTCGACAACCAGTATGGTCTCCTGAGCAGTCACGGGTCACCTCCCCGCTACCCTCCGCCCGAGCTTGAGATAGAGGTAGTAATCTGGCGTTGCACAGCCTACCATCGGGCACCTTCAGGCACAAGAGGGGGCACTCGAACCCTCGAACGGGCTTTGGTTGTCTCCGTGTCGTCTTCAGGCCGCCCGTGTAGCAGCCACGCTGACTTGACCACAGCCGGCCGTCGACCGTAAAATTGTGCAGGTTTGCTCAATTTTGCTCAGAAATTCCGCTCTCAAGTCCCGCGAAGTCGGGGTGGGCACTCGCCGGAGAGGCCCCGTTTCCGCGGGAGCAAGGGCCGAAGGGCAAGACGCTGTGACCACCAATGAAGATCCTTCTAGCAAGGGAAAGTGGCTCACCCTGGAGCAAGCGAGCGACCTGCTCGGGGTCCATCCTTCCACGTTGCGACGCTGGGCCGACGAGGGAGCCCTGGACGCTTTCCTCACACCGGGTGGTCATCGCCGATTCCGGCTCGTGGACCTTGAGCAGTTCGAGCAGCACCACCACAAGGGACGCTGCCCCGTATCCCCTCATCGTGGTCTCGTCGACCATGCGATCGCTCACACCAGACTCGACATCCCCCGCCAACAGTGGGTCACGGCCTACGGCGAAGCGGAACGTGAAACCCAACGCTACCTCGGGCGGAGGCTGATGGGGCTCACCCTCCAGTATCTGGCCCGAACCGATGACAGCGAAGAACTGCTGTCGGAAGCGAGGGAGATCGGCACCCTGCATGCCAGCAACGCCCTCCATCGGGGCCAAACCCTGGTGGATCTGCTGCAAGCCATCAGCTTTTTCAGAACCACCCTGGTGGAGGTCGCCCTTCTCGAGCAGCCCCAGGCCACGCAGGCTCAGCGCGAGACCAGCGTGAGAATGCTGCGCCGGATAGAGAAGCTGCTGGGAGAGGTCCAGGCCGGGGTTGTGGAACTCTATCTCAAAGGGGAGGGCACACAAGGCGCGCTCAAATAGCCGCCCGTGTCAGCATCGCATGCATGTAGCTATCATCGGCGGAGGCATCGCCGGGCTCGCGGCGGCATACTACCTCCGGGAAGGTGCCAGCAACTCGGGCCTGTCCATTGAATGCACCCTCATCGAGAGCGACTCCCGCCTGGGTGGAAAGATCTCGACCTATCGGAAGGATGGCTTCGTCGTCGAGGCCGGTCCTGATTCGTTCCTGACGCAGAAGCCCTGGGGCGTGGAGCTGTGCCGGAGATTGGGCATCGAGGACCGTCTCATCGGCACCAACGAGGCCAGCCGCAAGGTGTACATACTATGGAAGGGGAAGCTACGAGAACTCCCGGATGGGGTGCTGTTGATAGTACCTACTCGCCTCGCTCCATTCGCCCTCTCCACCCTCATCTCCCCCCTGGGCAAGCTCCGCATGGGCTTGGACCTGGTCATCCCTCCTCGTAAAGAGCGCTCTGATGAGAGCGTGGCTGACTTCGTCCGTCGCCGACTGGGAAGCGAGGCCCTGGACAAGATCGCCGAGCCGCTGATGGGTGGGATTCACACGTCCGACCCCGAACGGCAGAGCCTGCTGGCCAGCTTCCCTCGCTTCGTGGACCTCGAGCGGAAGCATGGCAGCCTGATGAAGGGGATGATCGCCGGACGTCGCGCACATCGCCCCAGCAATGGAAAGGCGCTCCCAGCCTTCATGACCTTGAGGGGAGGGCTGGAGGAGATGGTTTCTGCCGTGGCAGGCCATCTGGGAGAGACCCGCGTCATTCTCGGACGCAGCGTCGTCCGCATGGATAGAGAGGGTACGGGCAGCTACCACCTTTCCCTCGACGATGGGGGACAACTGCGGGCCGGCGCTGTGGTGCTCGCGACACCCGCGAGGGTGAGCTCCCAACTGGTGGCGAGCTTCGATTCGGAGCTTTCCGACCGCCTGAGCTCCATCCGCTACGTTTCAACGGCGACGGTATCCTTTGGCTATCGCAAGGAGACCGTGTCAGACCCCCTGAGGGGATTTGGCTTCGTGATCCCTGGCAAGGAGGGACGCCGCATCACCGGATGCACCTGGACCTCCACCAAGTTCGATGACCGTGCCCCAGCCGGCTCCGCCCTGATTCGCTGTTTCCTGGGCAGCGCAACCAACGAGAAGCCCGCCCTGCTCCAGGAGGGGGAGATGGTTGGCATCGCCAGAGAGGAGCTCCGGTCGATAATGGGGCTCGATAGCGAGCCTGTCCTCACCCACGTGCACCGCTGGCGGGACAGCCATCCCCAATATGACGTTGGTCATCTGGATCTGTTGGCGGATATCGACAGGATGTGTGCTAGTCATCCAGGGCTCTATCTGGCGGGCAGTTCCTACCGAGGGGTGGGGATCCCCGATTGCATACACAGCGGGCAGTTAGCCGCGGAGGCCATCCTGAAGCAAGTGCCGTCACACTGAGAGTGGGACGAGTCTATTTGGGACTGGCCAGCGCGATGCGCGCTCCCAGTGCCATGAAGACGCCGCCAGTAAACCACTGCTGAGCTCGCGAGAAACCGGAACTTCTGGATATCCTCTCCCCCACGGCCCCGGACCCGAGCGCAACCCCTGTGTTCACCAGGGTGCCCGAGGTGTTGAAGATGCCCCCCAGCAAGAGGAACTGCAGTACCACGGAGCCTCGGGAGGGATCCACAAACTGGGGGATAAAGGCCAGGAAGAAGAGTGCCACCTTGGGGTTCAGGGCAGCGGTGGCCACTCCCTGGCGAAAAACCCTGCCGTACTTTTCCTGGGGCAGCCGTTGACTCGGAATAGAGGCCCCCTTGCCCCTGATCGTCTTGAAGCCGAGGTAGAGCAGGTAGGCGGCCCCGGCGTATCGGACCACGTCGTAGGCCAGAGCCGATGACATCAGCAGAGCCGAAAGGCCGAGAGCCGCGGCCAGGGTGTGGACCATGCCACCGACCCCGATGGCCAGGGCTGAAACGACGCCTGCCCTTTGCCCTCGACCGACCCCGTTGGCGATCACGTACAGCATGTCGGGCCCGGGGGTGAAGTTCAGCATCAGGGTCGCGGCGAGAAAGACCAACAAGCTCTGAATGTCCGGCAGCATCTCAATCCTCAGTTTTCCTGAGCCACCAGTATACGCTATCCTTGTCTTCGGCGCCCTCCCGTGTGAAACGAGATGCAGACCACAAGGATTGGTGCGACCTTCGGCTGAACTCCGATCAGCTCACACGGCTGGCGGAGGAAGCGTAGCCACAAGAGACCGAGATCGCCAGCAAGCTCATCGTGGAGGAAATCTAGGCACTCCAGACCTTTTCGATGCTTGCAAGTAGTGTTAGACTACACGCGCACTCGGTTTAGCCTCCCGCAGCCGGGTGTTGGTCCTTTTCGATCCCTCCACAGCCGTTGGTCCGTATGTTCCCGCCCACATCGCCGCTCGGCTGACCTCCGAGCAGTGTCGACGGATTGTATCTGGAAGAGATGAG
>JAJYNT010000024.1 GCA_021786215.1 Chloroflexota bacterium
GCCGCCCGGAACTATGCCCTCTTCGACAGCCGCTCGGGTTGCCGACAGGGCATCCTCAACCCGGTGCTTGCGCTCCTTCAGCTCCACCTCGGTAGCAGCCCCAACCTTGATCACGGCCACGCCGCCGGAGAGCTTCGCCATCCGCTCCTGCAGCTTCTCCCGGTCGTAGTCGGAGGTAGTCTCCTCGATCTGAGCCTTGATCTGCTTTATCCGAGCCTGGATCGCCGCGGCGTCACCCTTGCCCTCGATGATTGTGGTCTCATCCTTGTTGGCCACCACCCGCCTGGCCCCGCCCATGTCGGCCATCTGGGTAGCATCCAACTTCCGGCCGACCTCCTCGGAGATCACCTTGCCGCCAGTCAGTATGGAAATGTCTTCCAGCATAGCCTTGCGACGATCTCCAAAGCCCGGCGCCTTCACAGCCAGAACGTTCAGGGTGCCCCGCAGCTTGTTCACCACCATTGTGGCCAAGGCCTCGCCCTCGATGTCCTCGGCGATGATCAGAAGCTCCTTCTTGCCCATCTGCAGCATCCGCTCCAGTACTGGCAGGATGTCGGCGATGGCAGAGATCTTCTTGTCGGTGATCAGGATGAATGGATCCTCCAGGACCGCTTCCATCCGGTCGGAGTTGGTGACGAAATAGGGAGAGATGAAGCCTCGGTCGAACTGCATTCCCTCGGTGTACTCGGTCTCGAAACGCAGGCCTCTCCCCTCTTCGACCGTGATGACACCGTCCTTGCCGACTTTGTCCATCACTTCCGCGATCAGGTCACCGATCTCGGGATCGGCAGCGGAGATGGTGGCGATGTCCGCGATCTCTTCCTTGCCCTTAACCGGCATCGCCATGGTCTTGATCTCGGCCACCACGGCCTCGCTGGCCTTCTCGATCCCCCGCTTCAGCAGCATCGGATTGGCACCGGCAGCCACGTTCCTGAGTCCCTCATTGATGATCGCCTGAGCCAGCACCGTCGCCGTGGTGGTCCCGTCGCCGGCCACGTCGTTGGTCTTGGTAGCTGCTTCCTTCAAGAGCTGGGCACCCATGTTCTCGAATGGGTCCTTCAGCTCGATCTCCTTAGCCACCGTCACGCCATCATGGGTGACCGTGGGGGCGCCCCACTTCTTATCAAGCGCCACATTGCGACCCTTCGGCCCCAGGGTCGTCTTGACGGCCTCGGCCAAAATGTCCATGCCCCTCTTCAGCGACTGTCTGGCCTTTTCGTCGTACGCAAGCTGCTTCGCTGGCATTCAATCCTCCTACAAGACGATATTGCATCAGATCCACAATCTCACTTGGAGATGGGGTGTGAGAATATGATCCCGGATGGGCGTAAGAATGGTCGTGGAAGCGTGTTAGATTCGTGTAAGAAACCTAACCCCCCAACCCCCTTCCCCATGGGGGAAGGGGGAGCACACAAACCTACGCGGGAACGCCACCCACGGCGGCAGGTTCCTCCTTCGAGTCCTCGCTCGGCTTTGCTGGAAGCAGCGCCTTGGCCAGCACCTGGTCGATGGTCTCAACCGGCACGAACTCCATATGCTCCCGCAGCTCCGCCGGAAGATCTTCCAGATCCCCCTCGTTGCGCTTTGGCAGGATGATGGTGGTGATCCCCGCCCGGTGGGCCCCCAGCACCTTCTCCTTCAGGCCACCGATCGGCAAGACTTTGCCCAACAGGGTTATCTCCCCGGTCATGGCCACGTCGTGGCGCACCGGCCGGCCCGTCACGATTGAGGCGAGGGCCGTAGCCATCGTGACCCCGGCAGAGGGGCCGTCCTTGGGCACCGCGCCCGCCGGCACGTGAATGTGGATGTCGTGCTTATCGAAGTAGTCCTGCGGGGCCCCCAGCTCGGTGAGTCTGGAGCGGATGCAGCTGTAGGCCGCCTCCGCCGATTCCCGCATGACGTCCCCCAACTGGCCGGTTAGCTTCAGCACCTTGGCGCCGGGCATCGAGGCCGCCTCGACAAACACGATCTCGCCGCCCACCGGCGTCCAGACGAGCCCTGTCACAACCCCAGGCCTGTCCACCCTCTCCGCCACCTCGGCGAAGTGTCTCTGCCGGCCCAGATAGCCTCGCACCTTCTCCGGGGTAACCTGAACGCTGGTTGCGACCCCTTCGGCGATCTCCCGGGCCGCCTTCCGGTAGACGGTGGCCACCTCGCGCTCAAGGTTTCTAACCCCGGCCTCCCGGGTGTAATCCTCGATAACGGTTCGCAGGCCGTCGTCCTCGATCACCACCTCCTCGGGCTTAAGACCGTGCGCTTTCATCTGCTTCGGAACGATGTAACGCTTGGCAATCTGGACCTTCTCCTCCTCGGTATACCCCGCCAGCTGGAGGATCTCCATTCGGTCTCGCAGAGGGGGAGGGATCGTCTCCAGGGTGTTGGCCGTGGTGATGAACATCACCTTGGAGAGGTCGAAGGGCACGTCGATGTAGTGATCCCTGAAGTCCTTGTTCTGCTCGGGATCGAGAACCTCCAGAAGCGCCGACGAGGGATCGCCTCGCCAATCAGCACCGATCTTGTCCACCTCATCCATCATGAAGACGGGATCGTTGGACTCCGCCCGTCGGATCGCCTGCAGGATCCGGCCCGGCATGGCACCGATGTAGGTGCGGCGGTGCCCGCGCACCTCGGCCTCGTCCCTCACACCGCCCAGCGACTGGCGGATGAACTTCCGCCCCATGGCCCTCGCGATGGATTGCCCCAGGGAGGTCTTGCCAACGCCAGGAGGTCCAACGAAGCAGAGGATCGGCTCCTTCATGAGGGACGGGTCGGCCTCGCCTTCCTGCCGCTCCTCCTTCAGCTTCTTCACCGAGAGGTACTCCAGTATCCGGTCCTTCACCTTCTCCAGATCATAGTGATCCTCGTCCAGGATCTTGCGTGCCTCGGCAACGTCGATGGTCTTGCCGGTGCTGACGTTCCAGGGGAGGGCGGTCAGCCAGTCCAGGTAGTTGCGGATCACCCCGTGCTCCGGCGACGCGGAGGGTATCTTCTCCAGCCGGGAGAGCTCCCGCTCCGCCTCCTTGCGGGCCTCCTCCGGCATGCCGGAGTTCTCAACCTTCTCTCGCAGATCCCTGATCTCGGCCTCCTCGGGACTCTCCTCGCCCAGCTGCTTCTGGATCGCGCGGAGCTGCTCCCGCAGGTAGTAATCCCTTTGGGCCTTGGTCATCTGCTCCTGGGCCTCATTCTGGATCTTTCGGCCCAGCTCGAGCACTTCGAGCTCCTTGTTCAGGTATCCGATCAGGATCTTCAACTTCTCGGAAACCGAGTCGATCTCCAGAAACCGCTGCCGTTGCTCCAGCTCGAGCCGCAGGTTCATCGCGACGAAGTAGACCAGCTGTCTCGGGCTCTCCACGTTCATGGCGGCGGCAACCAGCTCGTCCGGCAGATAGGGAGAGAGGTTAACCAACTGCTGGAAGAGGTTCACCACGTTGCGCCCCATCGCGTCCACTTCCAGCCCCTCTTCCAGCGTCTCCGGGATCGCCTGAACCTTTGCCGTCAGGTAGGGCTGCTCCTGGTTGTACTCCAGAACTCGGATCCTCTGCAGTCCCTGCATCACCAGCCGGATCGTGCCATCAGGCATCTTCAGCAGCTGATGGATCTTGCCGAGGGTTCCCACCTGGAACACCTCGTCGGGACCCGCCAGCTGAGTTTCCGAATTATGCTGAGCCACCAGACCGATCAACCGGTCCCTGGCGGCAACGTCATCCACTAACTTCAGGGATCGCTCCTGCCCCACCGCCAGAGGCACCACGGTGAGAGGATAAACGACCGTATCCTTAAGGGGCAGTACAGGCACGTCGAAGGGCTGATCACCCTTGTCTAGGCTGTCTTCATTGAGCCCCAGATTCTCAGAAGCGACATCGTCAACCGTCATCGCCATCTCCTCCTAAGATACTGCTGCGAGTTATGGTTGGCAGCTCTTCAGCAACCAGATATATAGGAACCCATTCTCGTAATGGGCCTCGACACACTCGGGGCTCACTCGAAGGGGTAGGAAGACCTCGCTGCGGAAGCGGCCAAAGTTGATGCCCATCTCGTGGTACAGAAGCTTCTCCGGACGACGGTTATCCTGCCGGCTTCCGGAAACCACCAGAATATCGTTGAAGATGGTAACCTCGATATCCTCTTCTTTGACCCCGGCCAGCTCCATAGTCACAACCACGTGCTCGTCAGTCTCGTAAACGTCGGTTGGAGGCCGCCAGACATCCCCCCGGCTGTATGGCATCGGGTAGAAGTGGCTCCAGCTGGACCGCTGCCCTTTCTCCATCTGGGCAGGCTTTCCGTACTCCACCGAGATGAAACGATAGCGCAACCGCATTGTCTTCCTCCCCTTCACCGATGGGACCCAGCAAGATGAGCTACAAGCAAGTTGCAGGCCCGAGAGGCCCGTGACCGCAAGTGGCACCCAGTAGCAGTAATTGTAGCAAACCGCCGCAAGTTTGTAGGGGAGCCAGGGGCAAGACGGGACATGATCGCCAAGTTGGTAGTAACGACTTTGGTCGTTGGTATTCTGTAGCTCGGGCTGAGACGAACGACTGAAGTCGTTACTACGACTTGGTCGACTCCCTCTTGTGCCACTGCCCTCTCAGGCTTTCCCCGCGTCCGCGCCCCGCAGCTCATCGAGCAGCTTGAAGCTGCCGGTGTCCAGCAGGTCGGCGATCTTCTTGGCGATAGCCTCCCCGACCCCGGGGATATCCCTCAGGTGGCCATCGCGACGGTACTGCTCGACGGGGACGGGTAGCTCCCGTATCGCCGTCGCGGCCTTCTGGTAGGCCCTGATTTTGAAGATAAGCTCCTTGCGAGCTCGCAGCCGATCGGCCAGCTCGTCGAAGATGGTCGCCACTTCCTCGTTAGTCACC
>JAJYNT010000370.1 GCA_021786215.1 Chloroflexota bacterium
GTACCCCTACAAACGGTTGGGCGAGATTTGCGACGTGAACCCTAAGCAGGCTGATCCTGCGGAGCTGTTTGATGGATGGTTCAACTACATCGACATCTCCTCCGTCGAGAACGGAAGCGGCAAGTTCCTCGGGGCAAATCGGTTGGATGTAAGTGAAGCGCCGAGCCGGGCTCGCAGAGTCGTGGCCAATGGTGATGTACTGCTCTCGACAGTTCGCCCCAACCTGAAGGCTTTCGCCATCATCTCCGAGGTTCCTGACCGTGCAATTGCCTCGACAGGTTTCGCAATCCTGCGGTCGAAGCCCCATGCCCTGATACCTCAGTTTCTGATCCACATGGTTCGAGGCAAACACGCCTTGAACCAGATGATCGGAATGATGGGGAAAGGTGCGTACCCGAGCATCAATCAAACGGACGTTGAGGCGATTGAAATCCCCCTCCCGCCGCTGGATGTGCAGAAGGAGATCGCGGCGGAGATCGAGGGCTACCAGAAGGTCGTCGACGGCGCCCGTGCCGTCCTCGACAACTACCGCCCCCACATCCCCATCCACCCCGACTGGCCAATGGTACGCCTTCAGGATGCATGCCGGAAGATCACTGACGGAACCCACAGAACTCCTAGGAGAGCGCTGAAAAACCCATCACCGAAACTGGCACCGCACAACATGTTGTGGTATTGGCAAGCACAGTCATCAATATATTGTGGCCCTGTTGGCCGAGATGGGACTTTTTCAGGAGTCTCCTAGGAGATTGCCTTTCGCAGTCTCAGGCCGCATGCGGCCTGCTTCTTGCCCCCTCGCTGGCTATGCAACGGATACTGTCCTGGCTGCGCAACCCCACCCTCGGTTTCGCTACCCGTATCAGTATCTACTCCATCGGTCTCTCAGCGCTGTGGGGTCCGATGGACTCCCTGCTTCTCCAGCAAAGGGTCAGCGAGACCGTCTCCAGCGGTATCCGCGACACCGTCCTGGGGCTGATCAGCTTCATCGGGATAGCCTTCGCCGCCCTGATTCAGCCGATCGCCGGTCACGCCAGCGACAGATTCCCGTCTCGCAACCGACGGCGGATTCCCATCGCGGTGGGCTCCGCCCTAGACCTGCTCTTCCTCGCCTTCTTCGGATGGGCACCCGAGGTCGCCACCCTGTTCGCGGCCTACCTGCTGCTGCAGTTCTCCTCCAACGTCGCCCAGGCCGCGTACCAGGCACTGATCCCCGATCTGGTGCGCCCGGCCGACCGCGGCCTCGCCTCCGGCGTCAAGAACGGACTGGACCTCATCGGCGGAGGGATCGGCGTGGGGGTCGCGGGGATCCTGCTCTCGTTCAGGGGCTACAGTTGGCTCCTGCTGTTGGTCATTGGCCTGCTGCTGGCAATCACGGCCGCCCTCGACGTCCTCTGGACACCCCCAGCCCCTGGCCAGCCTCCCGAGCAGCGGGCTCGCGGTCTCCTCGATCTCATCGGCCTTCAGGGGCTGATAGACTCCTTTCGGCTGGACCTTCGCGCTCATCGCTCCTTCGCCCTGTCCGTCGCGGTTCGGTTTCTCTTCCTGCTGGGGCTATTTCCCATCCAACGATTCTTTCTGTACTTTCTGGAGAGCCGATTCGGTCAGGGGGGGTCAACCGCGACGACGGCGCTATTCATCCTCGGCGCGCTGTCGTTCAGCGTCCTGGGCGCCCTCGCGGCGGGCTCCATCTCGGACCGATTCGGTCGAAGGATAACCCTTCGGATCGGCATAGTGGCCGCGGCGATCGGGGTGGTGGGGATCGCCCTGGCCCCAACGCTGCCGATACTGGCAGGGGCCGCGGTGGTGATGGCCCTCGGACTGGGCGCCTTTCAGGCGGTCAACTGGGCGCTGTTGGCCGATTTCATACCCCGGGCCCGAGGAGCGAGATTCTACGGGCTCTCCAACATCGCCACTGCCGCCGCCAGCGCCCTGGCCGGCCTGTTCGGCCCACTCATTACACTGCTGGAAAGATTGATGCCGGGACATCAGTACGAACTGACCTTCCTGGCAGCGGCGATTGTCACCCTCGCCAGCCTGATCCCCCTGCAGTTCGTCCCCGCAGGCCGTCCGCCCGCCCGCACCCCGCCTTCTCGCTGACCGGGAACACCGTACGGCACCAGGTGGCGACGATCCCGCATGGCTACATCCCGCATGGCTACATCCTTGACTCCCCCATGTGCTGCCGGTACCATCGTCCTACCGGCAGGGAATTCATCATCGACTTATCGCTCCGGCCGGCGGCTTGGAGCACAAGCCAGGGAGACAAACAGATGCAGACGGCTCCCTCGGAAAGATGGCTCGACCTGGACGGTCTTCGCATCCACTACCTGGTCGCCGGCGATATCGGTTCGCACGTTATCCTGCTCCACGGCGGTGGTTTCGACTCCGCATCCCTCACCTACCGTTTCTCCCTGGGGCCACTGTCCAGGAGACATGTCGTCATCGCGCCGGACCTGCCGGGATACGGGCAGAGCGATAAACCGAAGATCGACTACTCCATGGAGTACTATCTGACCTTCCTCGGTCGCTTCATGGACACACTGGGGCTGGAGAGAGCCAGCCTGGTGGGCCTCTCCCTCGGGGGAGGCGTCGCTCTGGGATTCACCCTGCGCCATCCTCGTCGCGTAGAGCGACTCGTTCTCGTGGACTCCTACGGGCTGGGGAGCGAGGCCCCATGGCCGTTGCTCACCTATCTGTACGTTCGTGTGCCCGGACTCGCCCAGATGTTCTCTCGCCTCAGCATGCGAAGCAGGCTGCTGATCAAGTGGAGCTTGAAAGCAAACGCCTTCGGCGATCCGGCAGCCGCAACTGACGACCTGGTGGATGAGTTGGTGCGCTCCGTCCCCTCGGACGCGGGTAGGGCCTTCATCTCCTTCCAGAAAAGCGAAGTCAGCCGTGGGGGTCTGCGCAGCAGCTTTGTGGACCGTCTGTCGGAGATCGAGGTGCCTACGTTGCTCGTGCACGGAGAGGTCGACAAATTGGTCCCGGTCGCCTGGGCACGGAGAGCCCATCAGCGCATCAAGGGCTCGCGGCTGGAGATCCTGCCAGGGGCAGGACACTGGTCCATTCGGGAACAGCCGGCACGATTCAACGAGCTGCTAGACAGCTTCCTGGATGAGCAGGTAGATCAGTAGGGTCAACTGGAGCAGTGATGAGAAGGCAACGGTTGAGGGCAGTCCACCCGGCGACGACGGGTAGACCCGGCTCAGCCCTCCGGCCCGCTCCCCCGCTCCAGCTCGTACAGCCAGGCGAAGACCTCGGCCACAACCTGGTACAGCTCCGGGGGGATGTGATCGCCCACCTCCAGACTGGCCAGCGCCTGGACCAGCAATGGGTCCTCCCTGATGGGCACGTGATGCTGATTGGCCAGATCCAGGATACGATCGGCCAGCACGCCGCTCCCTTCGGCCACCACCTTCGGAGCGGAGTCCTCGGCAGCACTGTACTGAAGGGCCACAGCCCTCCGTTTGGTGGATCGGCTCCCGGAACTGCCCTCCTGTGCCCCCTTCCGGAGAGACCACCATCGCTTTCCAGCGCCTTCACCCAACGATCACTCCTCCGTGCCGCTTCACCCTCGAACGTCGACCCTCACCAGACAGGCCGGCACCTCCACCGCTACATCCGTAGGATCGACCTCGGTTGTCAGCAATCCAAAACGGGGAACCCCCACGAGATACCCAAGCCGCTCCAGTCCCCCTCGCAAGGAGGCAAACTGATCTCGAAGCACCGGCAACGACTCCCCGCTGCTGCTGGACAGGTAGCAGTTGATCTGCTTGTCCAGCAGATCCAGCCGTACCTCGACCTTCTGCAGTTGCGGCAACTCCAGGCGCAGCAGCAGTCTCACCCGTTTGGGATCGACGCCTCCGTCGGCCCTCCGACTTATCCGCAGATCCACCGTTCTGATCTGCTCGCCGGGCGGCCCCGACATGGGCACCTGAAATGCCAGCCACGGCTCCGCGGGCAGCTCTGGCTCGGCAGCATTCTTGAGCTGCTGGGTCTGAAGGGCACCAGTCAGCCCCGGCGCAACACGGCTGAGATGCACCAGCGCCTGCTGTTTCGCCGCGTCACCCGGCGTTGCACCCGCTGCATCGCTCGTCAACGCACCGCTGCCTGCCGCGATATCCGCCAATCGGGTCAGGAGCGCACGCAGGTCTCCCTCAAGCTCGCCTGGCTCGAGATAGCCGGAGAGCACCCTGGCGAGCTGGTTCTCCAGACTGGTCCCCTGGTCCTTGCATACCCGCCGGAGCGTCTCCGCTATAGCGGTGCGATCCATCCCTTCCGCACGGACGATCCGCTGAGCAAGCTGTCGCGCAGCCTCGTCAGCCAGCTCCCGGAGATCCCTCTCCGGCAACCCTTCTTCCTCGGCCGTGGCCTGGAGCAGTTCGGCCAGCCAGGCGATGGTCTGCTGCAGCTCACGCATGCGTGGCCCCATGGGCACCGGATTCGTCACGACTGAGCGCACGATCTCCAGAGCGGAGCGAGTCAGAGGCAGCCCGCTCGTCTGTAGAAATGCGCCGGCCTGGAAATCGGCCTCGGAGGTCGCTCCCAGTTTCACCAGGGAACGAGCCATCTGTTCGACGTTCTCGCGGGTGAGCGCCAGACCTCTGCCCAGCAGTTGGCGAGCGGCATAGAGGTGAGCTTGGTCTCCAGGAAGATCGTACGAATCGATCAATCTCAGCAGAACCGAGTCGGTAGCTTCCAGGTCCGGCCGGGCCGGCGCTTCCGGCTGCTCGGCTCGAGCCAACCGTTCCACACCCTCTCGGGTGATCGGCGCCCCCCGAGCCAGCAGGGTGCGTACGGCGTTCAGGTGGGGTCTGTCCGCCGGCAGCCTGTAGTAGGCC
>JAJYNT010000225.1 GCA_021786215.1 Chloroflexota bacterium
GGGCACCCGTGACGCAGCGCTTTGCCGAGGAGGTTGGGGCCGGCTTCTACGCCCCCGATGCCACCGGTGCCGTCGGCCTCGCCAAGCAGTTGGTCGCGTAGGCGAAAAGAAGCTGCCCGAACGAAACCGCGGCGCAACAGGCACCGCTTCAAACGCCAGTGACTTGGTGGCATAATAGCCGGCGAGCAAGGCCGGAGCAGCCAAACCCTGAAGCTGGGGTGAAGCCTCAAAGCATGGAGGAGACACGCGATGTCTAATGCGCCAGGAGCAATCGGACAGGAGTTACCCATGGATAGCCCAGGTCAATCACAAACGCTTCGCTCGCTACTGACAGAAACCAACACATTTGTGCGGATCGCCGAGTTGGTGCCGACACGGGGCCCTCTGGTCGAGAACGATGCAGCTCGGGTGATCGCCTTGGCCGGAGATCTAGCCGGATCGGGGATCGCGCACGCCCTCAGCATTACAGACAACGCCGGTGGGGCTCCCAAGGTTTCCCCTGAGTCCTTGGGCCTGCTGCTGGAAGAGCGAAAGCAGCAGGCAATCATCCATCTGTCGTGCAAGGATGCCAACCGGTGCGGGCTGGAGAGTCGGGCATGGGCCCTGGCCAGCGCCGGTTTCGACAATATCCTCTGCCTGTCGGGTGACTATCCCGTGGAGGGGTATAGGGGACAGGCTGCGCCGGTATTCGACATCGATTCCGTGGGGCTGATCACCATGCTCCACGAGATGAACCGTGGACTTCACGCCCCAACCCCTAAGGATCAGCAATACCGGCTCCGTAAGACGCAGTTCTTCCTGGGCTGTGCCGTATCCCCGTTCAAGCAGCAGGAGCGCGAGCTGATGCCTCAGTTCTACAAGCTCGCGCGCAAGGTCGCCAGCGGTGCCGAGTTCGTCATCACTCAGCTTGGCTACGACTCGCGCAAGTTCGACGAACTGCTGAGATACATGGAGCTGAAACAGCTCACCGTGCCGGTGATGGCCAACGTCTACCTGCTCAATCGTGCGGTTGCGCGCTACTTCAACAAGGGGATGGTAGCAGGGGCGATATGCAGCGATGCCCTGCTGGCCGAAGCGGAGAAGCAGTTCAACTCGCCCGATAAAGGCAAGGCCTTCTTCAGGGAGTTTGCTGCCAAGCAGATCGCTGTTCTGAAGGGTCTGGGCTATCGCGGTGCCTATCTGTCCGGTCCCAAGGACGCCCAGGAGTTCTCCGCGATCTTCGAGCTGGCCGATTCCTTTGCGCCAGACGACTGGAAGCTTTTCGCCAAGGAGATGCAATACCCACAGCCCAACGAGTTCTACTTCTTCGAACAGGACCCAGAGACGGGCCTCAGCTCCGCCCAGATCAACCGCCGGTACCTCGTCTCGTTGACTCCAGAGGGGCAGCGGCAGCTTCGATCCAAGGTGCCGGCTTTTTATAAGGTCAGCCGCTACTTCCACGGACACCTGTTCGACCCCGAGTCCCGAGGATTCGCCTTCGCCAAGGGAGTCTACTCGAAAGTCGAAACTCACAAGAACGTCAAGCAGTTGATGGAAACGGCCGAACAGGCGGCCAAGATCCCTCTCTACGACTGCCGCAACTGCGGTGACTGCTCGCTGCCAGATGTGGCCTATCTCTGTCCAATGTCCCAGTGCGCAAAGAACCAGAGGAACGGCCCTTGTGGCGGCTCCCATCAGGGGATTTGTGAGGCCACGGAAAAAGAGTGCATTTGGGCCAGGGCTTACGATCGGCTGAAACCCTATGGCGAAGCCGAGAAGATGCTGGAGAGACAACCAGTGTTCAGGGACGGAAGCCTGCGCGACACCTCTTCCTGGTCAAACACCTTCCTCAGCAAGGACCACTTCGCGAAGCGGTGGGACGAGGATTAGGAGATATCCCTTGGAGAGTCTGCGCAAACCCCCGTGGCTGATCAAGCGGCTCCCGGCCACCGCCGCCGTGGCGGAGGTGCGGGCCCTGCTGCGCCAACAGAGCCTTCACACCGTGTGTGAAGACGCCATGTGCCCTAATCTTGGCGAGTGCTTCTCCAGGCGAACCGCAACATTCTTGATCATGGGAGAGGTTTGCACTCGCCACTGTGGTTACTGCGCCATTTCCTCCGGCTTTCCCTCGCCTTTGGACCCGGATGAACCCGAACGCCTGGCCGAGACCGCGGCGAACCTCGGGCTACGGCACGTGGTCGTGACCTCGGTTACGAGAGATGACCTTCCCGACGGAGGGTCGGCCCACTTCGCGCGGACCATCCAAGCCATTCGGCGGCGTTCTCCATCTGCTCTGATCGAAGTGCTGATACCTGACTTCGGCGGTTCCGAGGCCGGCCTCGTGACCGTTCTGGAGGCTGGCCCCGACATTCTGAATCACAACGTGGAAACGGTGCCGCGCCTCTTCCCCACCGTTCGGCCCCAGGGTAATTACGCTAGATCGGTCGAACTGCTGGCCCGAGCTAAGCGAGGCTTGGCTCGGGGCTATACCAAGTCTGGTTTGATGGTGGGGATCGGAGAAACCGAAGAGGAGATTGCCCAGGTGATGCAGGATCTGCGAGCGGTTGGATGCGATGTCTTCACCGTTGGCCAGTATCTTCGTCCATCGAGGGCTCACCTGGAGGTGCAGCGGTACTACCCACCCGACGCCTTCGATCGCTTGAAGGCTGAGGGCGAGAGCATGGGCTTCCTGCTGGTGGCCTCCGGACCCTTCGTTCGTAGTTCATATAACGCGGATCAGTTCAGACCACCGGAAGGCGGTAGCTAGGGTGAAGAGACCATGACCATGACTCCACGCCAACGGGCCATCGCCGCCATAAGGGGCGAACATCCAGACCGTATCCCCTTCATCGGACGCATGGACCTGTGGTACTACTACAACTACAATCGAGGCACCCTTCCCGAGAGATTCCAGGGCTGGAGCCTTTGGGACATCCAGCGGGAGTTGGGAATCGGCATTTTCGGGTTCGGCGCCTGGAGTACGTCCTTCTACAAGCTGGAATATGAGGGGTTAGAGGTTCGCAAGAGCTCCACCCCCACGGAGTTCACCGTTGAGTATGTGACACCGTACGGGACGCTGCGCTCCCGCAACGTCCTGGCCGACGAGATAAAGGATGCCGACGTCACCGGCGCGCAGGTGGAACACGAGTTCAAGGACGAGAGAGACTACGACGCTCTCCAGTATCTGTTCGAGCACACACGGGTCGTGGAGAACTTCGACGAGTACGCCAAGGTGGTAGAGGCAATAGGTGAGGACGGATTGGCCCTGCCCTACTCTGGATGGCTCGCTATGCACCAGATCATGCGGCAGTTCATGGGATACGAAACCTTCTACTATCAGATCTACGACCATCCAGACAAGGTAGAGAAGCTGCACGAGGCCCTGCTGGAGCAACAACGAGCGATCATCAAGTTGGGCGCGCTCTGCCCGGCCGAAGTCATTGAGGTGGGTGGCAACTACGATGAGGGAATCACCCCGCCGCCCATCTTCGAGAAGTACTTCGCGCCATTCTATCGGGAAGCAGCCGGCATCCTGCATCGTGGCGGCAAACTGATGGCAGCGCACTGCGACGGCGACATGCGCAAATTGCTGGTTCAGCTCCTCGATTGCGACCTGGACGTCGCGGAAGCCATAACCCCCGCTCCCATGACCTCTATCGATGTGGGGCACACTCGAGAGCTCTGGGGCGAGAAAGTCACCATGTGGGGAGGAATCCCGGGCATCATGCTTACCAGCACCTTCTCCGACGAAGAGTTCGAGAGGAACCTGCTGGATCTCTTCCGAGCCGTGGCGCCGGGTCACAGATTTATCCTGGGTTTCGGAGACAATGCTCCAACCGATGCCATCTTCCATCGCATCGCCCGGACAGCGGAGCTCTACCACCAGTATGGCAGCTACCCGCTGTCTCTTTGACATCGGGCTGCCCCGGGGGTACGATTTGCAGTTGCATTGACCTGTCCATATGCGGCTCCACTACGGCTTGCTCCACATTCGATAGGAGTAGAGAGTCCGCGGAGCCCAGAGCCGAGAACAAGCTCCTGGCCTGGACGCACTCGACGATTCGGGTCGATATCGGTACCAACGAAACCTCAAGATTCATAAGATCGCCAAGGAGTCACGGGCATGATTACCAAGCTGTCCAGTTCGAGCAAGACCGTCACCATCTCCCCGGAATCCCGCACCGTCATGATAGGCGAGAGGATCAACCCGACGGCACGGAAGAAACTCGGGGAGGCCCTGATTTTGGGTGACGTGGAGATGGTTCGCCACGAGGCCTTATCCCAGGTCCAGGCTGGAGCTCAGGTGCTGGACGTCAATGTGGGATATCCCGGGGTGGACGAGCCCCGGATGGTCAGGGAAGCCGTGAAGGCGGTGATGGAGACGGTGGATGTCCCCATCTGCCTGGATAGCGCCAATCCCGAGGTGATGGAAGCTGCCCTCAGCGTCTACAAGGGCAAGATCCTGCTCAGCTCTGTCACGGGCGAGCCGAGCAAGATGGACGAGATCCTTCCTCTGGTGAAGAAACATGGCACCGCGGTGGTGGCCCTCTTGATGGATGAAACCGGCATCCCAAGCGATCCATTAGTCAGGCTGGAGATCGCCAAGAGGATCGTTGGCAGGGCGGAGTCGATGGGGATCCCTCGGGAAGACGTCATCGTCGACTGCGCATGCATGACGGTTGGGACCGACAGCACGGCGGCAGCCGTAACCTTGGAGACAGTCCGGCTGGTGCGTCGGGAGTTGGGCTGCAACATGACCCTCGGGGCCAGCAACGTCTCCTTTGGGCTTCCGGAGCGCAAGACGATCAACGCGATCTACCTGGCGATGGTCCTGGCGGCCGGTGTGAACTG
>JAJYNT010000371.1 GCA_021786215.1 Chloroflexota bacterium
CCCCCTAGTGCGGCGACACAATGGTTCTGACCAGTGTCATCCTGAGCGATAGCGAAGGATCTCCTCGGCGGAATGTGGAGATACTTCGCTTCGCTCAGCATGACAGTAACCATCACCTTCACTGTGTCGAAGCACTAGTACACGACCACACTGGTTTTGACGTGTAGTCGCCGGCCGTGACGCTGTGCTCGCTCGCATCACGCCACCGGCCCAGGGCGGGCACGACGGCCGGCCCCTACACCTGTCACAATCACTGTGGCGATGCGCTATATCGATGCTAGCGTGAACAGATCGCCGAGGCCCAGTTCAGCCAGCTTCTGTTGCGGGATCAACCCCTCCGGCGTCCATCCCCTGGCGTCGTAGTAGCCCTCGATCATGCCGTCCAACTCTTCCCTGGACAGCAGCGTGCCCCTAGCGATCCCGGTCGGCAACGGCTCCTCAAAGATCCTGCTGGGAAGCGTGTCGTCGGCGCGAGTCCAGCCCTCGCGGATGTTGAAGGCCTTCTTCAGATTGGTAACGCGCTCGCCCACTCGCTGCAACTCCTCCGGGGTCATCTCCAGGCCGGTGGCAGCTCGGAACAGCTCCGAAGTCTCAATATAGAAAGCATCGAAACAGCGGCGCAGGAACTTGCAGATCCCCAGTGAGTCCAAGGTAGCGGCGTAATCCTCCTGCGCCATAGCGAGGGGACCGCGACTCCGCTCACCGCTCAACCGATCGACCTTAGCCGAGAGGTCCACCTCATAGGCAGAGGATCGGTTGTGGCAGGCACCGCGGGTGCCCACGGCCAGACCCAGCGCGAGGGTCTTCAGGCTGCGGGGTTCGTAACCCGGCATCTCCAGCCCCTTTACGTGCATCGCCCACCGTTCTGAGCCCCCACCAACGGAAGCCGCCGCTCTCTTAACCCCCTCCCCCAGCAGCTGCCCCAGACCTCGGCGAAGACCGATCTGCTCCACCATAGCGGCCACCGCGGCCCCGTTCCCGAAACGAAGGTCCAGTCCGTCGGTCTGCTCTTTCGAGAGCAGACCTCGCTCGTAACTCTCCATTGCCCATGCGATCGACACGCCGGCGCTCATGGTGTCTATGCCGTACTGATCGCAAAGCTCAGCTGCTCGCAGCACGGCGGCCGCATCGTCGACACCACAGAGCGGCCCCAGGGCGTAAAGGGATTCGTACTCCATCCCAACCTGTGTTCCGCTGTAGGGTCCATCGGATACCCGATAGATGTGATCGCAGCCTATCGAGCATCCGGCGCACGCCACCACCTTCGTCTTATGTTGATCGTACAGCCGTTCCCCACTCACTCGATCGGCACCCTCGAAGGTGGACTGCTGAAAGTTACGGGTAGGCAGGGCGGCCAGCGCGTTCAAAGCTAGAACGTTGGCGGGAGTGCCCAGGATCCGATACTTGGCCGTAGCGGCGCCCTGGCTACGGGCGTAGAGGTCCAGACTCACCCTTCGCAGCAGCTCAGCATCGGCCACATGGATCGGCCTGGTGCCGCGCACCGCGATAGCCTTCAGCTTCTTGGCGCCCATGACCGCGCCAACGCCGGTTCGTCCGGCCTGTCGACTGTAGTCGTTGCTGATGCAGGCGTAGCGGACCAGCTTCTCCCCAGCCGGGCCGATGGTCGCAACCCGCACCGAGTCATCGCCCAGATCCCGCCGGATCCGCTCCTCTGCCTCCCAGCTTTTGGCCCCCCAGAGGGTTCTGGCCGGACGGAAGTAGACCCGATCGTCGTCGATGAAGAGGTAGCTGGGAGCCTCGGAGGCTCCCAGGACCACCAGGGCATCGTAACCCGCGCGCTTCAGCGCCAGGGGCCAGCCGCTGGACGAGAGGGAGTCGCCGATGAAGCCGGTCAGGGGCGACTTGGTGGCCACAGCGTATTTGCTGGCCGCGGGAACCATGGTTCCCGCCAGCGGCCCGGCCGCGAACACCAGGGGGTTGTTCGGATCGAATGGATCCACTCCGGAACTGGAGAAGTCCCACAGTATTCGAACTGCCAGCCCTACACCACCCAGGTACTGCCTACAGTAGGAACCATCCAGCGGCACCGTCTTTGCCCTGCGCGTCGACAGATCGACGATCAGGAGCCGGCCAAGGAAGCTACTCATTTACCTATTAGTCTCTCAGCGGCGTCGATATCCCCGACCTTCAGCACCACCACCGCGTGCTCCGATGGTCGGTCGGCGAAGGCGTAGACATACTCCACGTTGACTCCGGCTGCGGCCAGAGGCTCCGCCACAGTCCTCAGCAAACCACCCGGCTGGTCCGGGATCTCCACCCTCAGAACATCGTTGGTGCTGGCAGCCAGCCCGGCATCCCGGATCACTTCCAGCCCCTTCTCGGTGTCTGACAGTATCATCCTGACGATCCCAAAGTCCGCGGTGTCGGCGATGGACAGTGCCCGGATGTTTACCTCGGCATTGCGTAGCGTCTCCAGCAGTAGCTTGAGCCGGCCCGGCCGGTTCTCCACGAAGACCGATACCTGCTTCATCCTCATAGTCATCCCCTCCTCTAGCTGAGTGCTCCAGCCCTCACCCCGTGGACCTGCCCTCTGGCCGGTCCACGCCTCTCCCAGAGGGAGAGGGAATCTCCCCGTCTCCCCGTCCCCTAAATGTCCCGTCGGTCTATGACTCGCTTCGCCTTGCCCTCACTACGGGGAATAGTGCCGGGCTCCACCAGCTTCACCAGAGCGGAGATTCCCAGCGTGCTCTCCAGTTCCGCCCGCACCTTCCGTGTGAGGTTCTCCAACCGGCCTATCTCGTCGGAGAACACTGTTTCCGACACCTCGATCTGGACCTCCAGGTCGTCCAGCCGCCGCTCCCGGTCCACGATGATCTGGTAGTGAGGCTCAACCCCATCCACCTCCAGCAGCACCGACTCTATTTGAGATGGGAAGACGTTGATGCCTCGAACTATCAGCATGTCGTCAGCACGGCCCGTGACCTTGTCCATCCTGACCAGCGTCCGACCGCAGGCACACTGCTCTCGGTGCAGGCTGGTGATGTCTCGGGTTCTGTATCGGATGACCGGCAGCGCCTCCTTGGTCAGGGTGGTAAGCACCAACTCCCCCCTCTGCCCATCGGGCAGAGGCTCGCCGGTCTCCGGATCCACTACCTCAGCCAGGAAATGGTCTTCGAAGATGTGAAGTCCCCGCTTGTGGGGGCACTCCTGAGCAACACCGGGACCGATCACCTCGCTGAGCCCGTAGACGTCCAGGGCCAGGATACCCAACTCGGACTCGATCTCGTCTCGCATCCGGTAGGACCAGGGCTCGGCGCCGAAGATCCCAACTCGAAGCCGGGTGTCCTTCAGATCCACGCCCATCTGACGCGCCGTCTCCGCCAGGAAGAGGGAGTAGGATGGAGTACAGGTGAGGATGGTGGTCCCCATATCCTGGATCAACATGATCTGCCGTTTGGTATTGCCGCCGGAGATGGGAATCACGGTGGCACCAAGCCGTTCCGCCCCATAGTGGAAACCAAGCCCACCGGTGAACAAACCGTAGCCGTAGGCGTTCTGAACAATGTCCTCATCCGTGACGCCCGCTGTGACCAGGGCTCGGGCCATCATATCGGACCAGAGAGCGATGTCGTCCCTTGAGTAGGCCACCACCGTCGGTTTCCCTGTGGTACCGCTGGAGCCATGAACCCTCACAACCTCTTTGAGCGGCACAGCCAACATCCCGAATGGGTAGTTGTCTCGGAAATCCGCCTTGGTAGTAAAGGGAAGCTTGGTGAGGTCCTTCAGCGAACGGATGTCATCGGGGGTGATCTTTCGCTCCTGGAAGGCCTTTCGGTAGACGGGAACCTTCTCGTGGACCTCCCTGACCTTTCGCTGGAGCCTCTCCAGTTGCAGGGCTTCCATATTGCCGCGCGACAGCGTTTCATGCTCCTGATCCCAATACATGGCTTCTCCCCACTTCCGAGCTATTCAGCGGTTGATACGGGCGGTATCATCAGGTGGAATGCGATAGCGCCGAAGCCCTGCCCGCCTCCAGGGCCTCCACGTTTAGAGCCCTGTACTTGGAAGGAACCCGCCTAGCGATGGCGTCCAGCCAGGCTTCCCAGGCCAGCGGTAGCAGCGAGGCGAGGACACCCAACAGGACAACATTGACTACCTTTGGATTCCCGAGTCGGGTCGCAATACCGGTCCCATCCGTCCAATAGATCCGATCGGTTCTTGCGCGGAGACTCCCCAGTACCTGCGCATCTGTAGGGTAGGGGTCCGCGCCGGAGCTCACCGACAGGGGCAATATCGAGTGATCGTTGACGATGGCAACCCCATTCGTCCGCAGATGGGCAGCCCAGCGAGCTGCTTCCAGCTTCTCCAAGCCCACCAGGAACTCCACATCTCCGGCCCTGGGGATGGTCGACCACACTCGATCGCCTAGACGGACGTAGCTCACCACGCTGCCACCGCGCTGCGCCATTCCATGGATGTCGGACTTCTTCACGTCGTATCCCGCTACCATAGCGGTTTCGGAAAGCAGATCGCTCAACAGTAAGATCCCCTGCCCACCGACACCAGCCAGAACGAAGTCGATCTTGTCCATGGTCAACTCCTGCCTCTCCCTTTGGAAGAGGGTTGGGGTAAAAGAGGCTCCTCTGCTCCCTCTATCGCTCCCGTCGGGCACACCTGGCTGCAAACGCCACAAGCTGCTCCAACACACTGGCTGGGCTCGATGCCCGCCTTGCCATCCTTACGAAAAATGGCAGGGCAACCGATGCGGAGGCAGGCGCTACAGCCGTTGCAGGTCTCAGGATCCACGCGATAGGCCGGCCCCGATGCTCGAGACTTAAGGGCACAAGCT
>JAJYNT010000288.1 GCA_021786215.1 Chloroflexota bacterium
TCCCCAACTCTCGACCGGTCTCGATCGCCAGATCCCGCATCTCGGGGCAGAATGGATCCGCGGTGCTGATGTGGATGGAGACCGGCCCGTCGTAGAAGGTGTCCTTCCGGCCGGACGTGCGATCCACGAACTGGTCGCAAATCACGAAATCGCCTGGTTTGATGTGGGGCTGCAGGCTGCCCACGGCCGTGGGGGCGATGATGCGGCTGACCCCCAACGACTTCATTGCCCACAGGTTCGCTCGATAGTTGATGGCGTGGGCCGGGTGCTTGTGTCCGTGCCCGTGGCGGGGCAGGAAAGCGACCTTCCGCCCGCCAACTTCGCCCAGGGCTATCTTGTCGCTGGGTGCGCCGTAGGGGGTGTTGATGGCCCTCTCCTCGACGTTCTCCAGCAGTTGGTAGAAGCCAGACCCTCCGAAGACGCCAATCTCCGCCACGGGTTGCTCCATGCTTTTGTCCTCCAAGGCTCGCTTCCTCCCTCTCCCTTGTGGAGAGGGTAAAGGTGAGGGCTGCTTCCAAGACATACAGCCCTGTCGCCGGCAGGAGCCGGTTTCTACGAGTTCGTCGCTAGTCGTCGCAGCGCTCCACCGTACGGTTCCCGCGCTATGCCGTTCTCCGTGATGATGGCGGTAACGTAGCGATGCGGCGTCACGTCGAAGGCCGGATTGGCTACTTCCACCCCCTCCGGGGCGATCCTTCGGCCGGCAATGTAGAGCAATTCTCGAGGATCCCTCTCTTCGATCACGATCTGCTGACCCTCGGCCACGGAAAGGTCCACGGTGGAGGTGGGTGCCGCCACGTAGAAGGGTATCTCGTTCTCCTTCGCTAGAACGGCAACCGAATAGGTGCCGATCTTGTTGGCGACATCGCCGTTGGCGGCTATGCGGTCGGCTCCCACCACCACGGCGTCGATCTTCCCCCTCTGCATGAAATGGCCGGCCATGTTGTCGGTGATCAGGGTTACCGGTATCCCATCGGAGACCAATTCCCAGGCGGTCAAACGGGCCCCCTGGAGGAATGGCCTGGTCTCATCGGCAAAGACTCGGATCCGCTTACCCCTTTCGACGGCGGCTCGGATCACCCCCAGGGCAGTCCCATAGGCCACCGTTGCCAGGGCTCCGGCGTTGCAGTGGGTGAGGACCGTTCCCTCCTGGGGAAGAAGTTTGGCCCCGAAGGCGCCCATGCGTCGGTTGGCCGCCACGTCCTCATCGGCCATGCGCAGGGCCGCGGCGAGAAGATCCGCCTGGGTGGCCGCGATCCCCTTGTCGGAGGCTTCTCGCCCCAGGGCCAGCATCCTCTCGAGTGCCCAGGAGAGGTTAACCGCCGTGGGGCGTGTGGACCTCAGTCGCTCGGCAACCTGCTCCAGGTGATGGGTGAACCGCTGGACGTCCGAACCCCGGAAGGCGGCCGCACCGAGAGCCATCCCGTAAGCGGCGGTCACCCCGATGGCCGGAGCACCTCGCACCTTCATGCTGCGAATCGCCTCGGCGACTTCCTCGTAGGTAGTGCACTCCACCCACTGCTGCTCCAAGGGCAGAGCGGTCTGATCGATTAGTCTGACCTTGCCATCGGCCCACTCGACGGTGTTCAACGGTTTGGGACACCTCTCTTGATAGGTAGGGGCGATCCTTGTGATCGCCCAGGACCAGGGCGAACGCGAAGCTCGCCCCTACGAATGGCGGCTCTGATAGGCATCTTTAACACTCACAGGAGAGGAGAACCGGAGGGCTCTTCCGTGGAAAAAAAAGGCTTCTCCACGGGAGAGAAGCCTTGTCACGTTCCCTCTCATCTTTCAGAGCGTTCTGCTCTGTCGGACTTGGCACCATGCCCCCACCGCCTTCGGATCGATCAAGATTCGATCCGTCTCCACGGTAGGGCTGGTTGCCGGGCTTCATCGGGCCAGTCCCTCCACCACTCGCGATAAGAGTGATCACCTATTCAGTTGTCTCGTTGGAGTATATCAGATCACCACAACGCTGCCAAGGCGGATGATGATCCCGACATCCGTCTAAGCAGCTTTCCCCGCACAGAGTTCACTTCGGCCACGAGGAAAAGCAGACGTCCATTAGGGAGAGCTGCTTAATACTGGATTTCGGCGTAGATCTCGTATCCCTTCAGCTTTTCCCGCCCATGAAGGAAGGTGAGTTCGATCAGGAAGGCCACACCGGCCACGATGCCACCCAGCATCTCCACCAGCTTGACCGTGGCCGCTGTGGTCCCTCCTGTAGCCAGCAGGTCGTCCACCACCAGCACCCTCTGCTCGGGCTGGATGGCATCCTTGTGCATCTCAAGGGTATTGGTGCCATACTCCAGGGAGTACTCGCACCGAACGGTCTCCGCGGGAAGCTTGCCCAGCTTTCGCACGGGTACTAAGCCTGCACCCAGTAGATAGGCCATCGGAGCCGCGAAGATGAAGCCGCGGGACTCCATTCCAACCACGACGTCGATCTTGTCGTTGCGGTACCTTTCGACCAGGACGTCGATGGCTCGATGATAGGCGTCGGGGTCTTTCAGCAGGGTAGTGATGTCCTTGAAGAGGACGCCCTTGATGGGGAAGTCCTGGACGTCTCGGATCTTATCCGCGAGCTTCATGCCGTTTACTCTCCTCCTTGCGCCTTCCCTCTTGGCACGGACCGGCGGGGATTCTACCACATGCAGGCCGGAATCCAACCACCTATTTGCCGAACCGGCAGATCGCGAAGAAGCGTGGTACCGCATCGGTCTCCCCTGCTGCGTCCGGAGATCGCGGCCTTCACCATGGCCGGCAGTTCCGTCCTGGTGACCGTGAATGCGCTGTGGTTGCAGCGGAGCCGAGTGGACTGAGTCCACGGCACAGTTGGACGTCAGGCTTCACCCTCCTCGAGGTCCCGAGTGCGCCAACTGGTGCCACGGTGACCTATCTCCCTTCGATGTCACGCCGCATTCGCTCGTACTCTTCACGGGTGATCTCTCCCCGAGCGTAGCGCTCATGAAGGATGTCCAGGGGAGTTGGCCGTTCCGGACTGCCTGCCGGCGCCCTACCCTGCCGGGTCAGCCAGGCGATGAGCCATACCACCCCGACGATGATCAGCACCCAGAAGGCCGTCACCACTAGCCACCACCACCAGAAGCCGCTGTAGCCGTAGAACCCCCAGCCCATCATCCAAGGGCCCATCATCATGCCCCCGCCGAAAAGGGTCAGAATGAGGACGATGAGGGCGATTACTCCGATCAGGACCGCCACATCTCTTCCCTGCATGGTCGAGAACTCCCCGTGTCGATTAGCCAGCGAGTGAAGTGTCCCGTGCCGCAGCCGACCTCCAGCGCCGTGCGAGCGGGACTAAGCGGACCCAGCAGTTCCCCCAGCGACGCCTCCGCCGCCTGCTCCGCCTCCTCGGTGGTGGTGAGCTTCCCCAGGCTGAGCCGCACGGCTCCCAGCATCCTGTCCCGGGGTAGGCCCATGGCCGTCAGCACCCCCGACGGCTCGGTTCGGCCGGCGTGGCAGGCGCCTCCGCCGCGTCGATGGTGCCGTAGGGTGCCCGTCGCACGACTATCGTCATTCCATTCTCGCTGTCCATTTCTGTCCTCTTCTAACCAAGCTAGTTGGACGGGTCTCAGTCGCGCTCTCGAAGTGCCTGCCTCTCAGTCGGGAGGCGACCGCCCCTGCCACCAGCATCATGACCGGTCCATATACGGCGGCTGGCAGCGCCGCTCCAGCCGGATAGGTGGACAGCGCGACTGCGGCAGCCACTCCGAACTCACGCATGCCGCCGAAGAAGGCCAATGACACCAGCCGTCGGCCGCTTGCCCCAGAGAGCCGCGCGGCCAGAGTGCCCCACCCGAAGCCGGTCGCAACTGTAACCAGTGCAAGTCCCGCGAGCGCCACGAGCGAGGCTGCGTCGACCGCACCCAACGGAGCACAGGCAATGAAGACCAGCCCCACGACCGAGGCTGCCGATAGCGCCTGGCAGGCATCAGGGTTCGGCCTGAAGTACCTCGCGCGCACCAGGACGCCGATCCCCAGTGGCAGTAGCACCGAAAGCAGCAGCTCAATCGAAAGAGGTCCTGCCGCTTGGGCGCCGGCAGCAAGCGGGATAACCAGAAGCGAGACCACCATCGACAAGACCAGCAGCATCGTGGAGAGAGCGACATCGCCGCCCGCCAGGCCTACCATGAGTGCGCTGGTGATCTCCGCAGGCACAAGGCCCAGCACGAGGATGCCGTCACTTAGCGGACCCGGTGGGAGCGCAAGACGCAGGACGAGCGCGGTGCCAGGAACTGCCACGAGTTGCACTCCAAGGGCAGCCGCGGCTTCCCGCCAGCGTATCGCCCCACGGAAGTCGTCCAGGGTCAGGGTTAGCCCCAAGCCGAGCATCATTGTGAAGAGCAGCCAGGGCACGAGAAATCCGCCGGTGGCGGCTGGACCAGGAAACAGGAAGCCAGAGACGCCGGCCAGCACAATCCAATAGATCAAGCGGTCAGTTAGTATACGCACTCAAGTGCCCAGGCTCAGGCAGGCATCGGTCTCGGCCAGCTTCATCGCCGTCTGGCTGTTTTCGTAGTCGTAGGGCGTGGTCGCCAGGAAGATAGTCAGGGTTTTCGCCATGGACGCCTCCTTGATCGGTCTACGCTCTTTGGACCAGGATCTCGCCGGGGCTGCCCTGGCTCATCCGGCCTATCGGGGTGGCCTCCACTCCGGCCCGCTCCATCGCCGGCAGTGTACGGCGGCTTGCGGAAACAGGACATCCTGCACCATGTCATGCTGAGCGCCAGCGAAGCATCTCTTCGTTACTGCCACTGGGCGCTCAAGTCCAGCCATTCCGGG
>JAJYNT010000428.1 GCA_021786215.1 Chloroflexota bacterium
CGATAGCTTCGCCACGGACTCCTGATAGACCCGATCCGCATCACCCGGGTGGCGCTCGTAGGGACGGGTCATCCAGAGTAATCTCTGAAGGTGGTCGGCGGCCAGCACACCCTGCCAGGCCAGCAGTTCGAAGCTGGGGCCCAGCCCGAGGTCCGAGTAGGCGTTGTTCGAGACTGTGGTCATCACCTCGAGCTGGATGCCGCGCTCGTCGAGGATCTTCTGCTGCTCCTGGGCGTACTTGCCGAGCCGGCAGGGCCCGTAGGAGCCGGCCATCATCGCGCGGGCCCGTGGAGGGATCGAGCCCTCCTCGGCCATCCGAAGGAACACGCCGAGGGTGTCTCGGAAGGGCAGGCATTCCTTGCCATTGGTCACGTCGCGACTGAGGGCCATGCTTCTCTCGTCGGATTCCGGCAGCATTTCGGCTCTCACCCCGAATGAGCGCATCGCTGCTGCCACCATCTCAGCGTGGTCCGACATGCGGGCGATCAGCACGTGCTCGCCGGAGCGCACCGAAGAGGGTACCCTACGGGTGTACTTTCCGGGTGACCCGGCCAACTGAAGGCCCGATCGGCTGTAGCCGCGGATGGTGTCCACCATGGCTTCCAATCGAGTGATGTAGCCGGCCTCGGCGGCGTGCTCGTCCAGTTCGATCTGGCCGAGCGGTTTGCCGCCCATGATGTCCTCGACGATGTTCTGGATGATGGAGTTGGGTCCGCAGCCGAAGTTGGACAGGAAAAGCCCGAACAGTTGGCGGTGTTCGGCCACCAACTTGGCGGCGGCCAGCAGCTTCCTCTCGTAGTTCCAGTAGGGGCGGTCGGAGATAGCTCGCACGTCCACCCGGTCCAGTGGCAGATAGTCGAGTGGGATCGGTATCACGCCCAGCTTCTTCAACTCCTGGGCCATTCCGAGATTCGCGCCCCCATCCTGCGCGTTGTAGGCCCGGGCCATCAGCACCACCCCGATGGCTTCTGGGGAGGCTTCCAATTCCGCCAGCACTCTCTGACCTGCATCTCCCAGGTCCGATTCGAAGCGTCGATGACGGGCGAGGGCCTTTCGGGCTGCCTCGCTGCCCTTCTCCTGACTGAAGCCGAGCCGCTCGGCGATCTCGGTGAAGCTGCGAATCGTCGATGCGTCGCCCTGGGACAGGTCGAAGATCGGGTCCAGCAGTCGGTCGCCGAGACCAAAGACCGAACGCACGATGTACGGTGCGGCCTGAACCAGCGGGCAGGAGTAGCGTTGATCTTCGTCGCCGTTCTTCTCTCCCATCCGAATGGCGTTGGGGATCAGCACGAACTCGGATCCAGCATCTAGCAGCTCTGCCACGTGGCCATGGAGCAGCTTGATGGGGAAACAGCTGTCGGTGTAGGCAACCTCCAGAGATTTCTCGATCACCCTCTGATTGGTAGGGGACGAGTAACGAACGCGAACGTCCAGGGCGTTGAGGAACTCAGTCAGCAATGGAGCCAGGTCCATGGTCATCAGTGCCCTCGGTATTCCCACCAAGGGACCGGTGCCGATGGATGGGTCGTAGCCGGCAAGGAGTAGCTTCTCCCGCTCGTCGAAGGGGGTGGAGCGGGTCTCAGTTCTGGGTACTGGGTGCTGAGTGCTGAGTGCTGAGCCAGCGCTCACCCCTTGGGAGATGGAGTCTTTGCCGCTGCCCTGACCCTCTGCCAAAGTGAGAGGGAATCTCCCGGTCCCCCCATCTCCCCGCCCCCCCGTCTCCCCGACACGTTTAGACTTCGAGTCGAACAGGTCGCAGCGGGAGCCATAGAAGAGCCGGGTTCCGTCGCTTGTAATCATGGAGCTGATGGCGCAGCTGTTCTCGCAGCGGTGGCAGGTGAAATTGGTGAGTCTGTATGTAGCCTGGGCCACTGCGCTGAAGCCCTTGAAACCGGTCTTGGCATCTTCGGGCAGCGATTCCAGCGCCAGCAGGGCGGCTCCTATGGCACCTGTGACCTCCTTGTGCTGGGGCACCAGCAGGGTTTTTCCCGGGAACTCGGCTTTGAAAGCCGACACCGCGGCGTCGTTGTAGAAGACCGCTCCAGTGAGGAAGATGCGGTCCCCCACCCGGCGGGAACCCACCACCTTGGATCTGTAGTTCTTGGCCAGGGATGTGGAGAGGCTCGAGACAATGACCTCGCGCCCAACTCCCGCATGCTGAGCCGACGTCACAGCCTGGCTCATGAAAGCTGTGCACTTCTCGCCCAGGTCCAGCTGCGTGTCCGCCTCGAAGGCCAGACGGGCGAACTCGCCGGTCCGGGTGGATATCCCCAGCTGCTCCGCCAGCTCGTCGATGAAACTTCCCGTGCCGGCGGCGCAGGCCTTGTTCATCTGATAGTCCAGGACGGTACCGTTCTCCAGATAGACGTACTTGGAATCCTGACCCCCGAGCTCGAAGATGGTGTTCACCTGGGGATCGATGTGGAGTGCTGCTCGAGTCTGAGCGGTGATCTCATTCTTGATCAGGTCTGCGCCAATGAAGTTGCCGACCAGGTAGCGACCGGAGCCCGTCACCCCGACGGCCTTAACCCGTACCCTTCCTTCCACCAGGGGCGCCAGGTTGGCCATGACCTGCTTTACCGCCTCCAGGGGCTGTCCCGCGGTCATCAGGTAGCTCTTAGCCAGCAGTTGGCCGTCCAGGCCTATTACCGCGGCTTTGGTGCTGGTCGAGCCTACGTCCACCCCCACCGCCACGTCCACCGGATGCCCTTCCAGTTCCACCGCACTCCAGCCGTCGGCTGAGAAGGATGTCTGCAGGCGACGAGGGAGGAAAAATAGTTGGTCATCGTGGCCGGATCGTGGGTAGAGATCGACGGGGCGGCCCATGGCTTTCCTGGCCAGCATGGCGGCCCCCATCGATTCGCGGTAGGAATGATGTGGCGGTACGATGATCTCCACGCCCCCCAGGGCAGCCGAGAGAGCCCGAACTACTCCCTGGTTGGTGGCTACTCCGCCAATGCAGTAGACGGGCGGTTCAAAGCGATCCCGCCATTGAGCAACGATCATACGGGCTACGCTGTCGGAAAGTCCGGCCAGCATGGCCGCGATCGGCCAGCCCTTCTGCTGGAGGTGGATCAAGTCCGACTTGGCGAAGACGCTGCATCGGGCCGCTATACGAGGAGGTGGTTCCTTCCACTCCAGCGCGATTGAGCCGAAGGACTCGATCGGAATGCCCAGGCGAGAGGCCTGCTGTTCGAGGAATCTTCCAGTCCCAGCTGCGCAGAGTGGAGAGCGGGCGACGCGCCAGCGCTTTTCCTGGCCTTCCATGGTGAGTCCGATCACCAGTGCAGTTTGGCCACCGATCGCGATGATGGTTCGGGGATCCGACCGATCCGAGAGTAGGCCGGTTATGGCGGTGAAGGGGGAGCTCAACAGCCTCCAGCCCTCCTGCCCGGCATAAATCTGGCGTCCGGAACCGGTTGCCCCAGCGCCGGCCAGCTCGTCCAAGGGTACGTGCTCTCGGAGCCGCTCGAACAGAGTCGACACCGCGGACGCGGGTCCCTTGTATATCCGCTCGCTGTCGAAGTAAACTGGCTGGCCGCCTCCGGCGACCACAGTTGCGCGTACGTTCACGGATCCAATGTCGAGTCCGAGGAAGAGTCTGCTATCGTCCATGGATATCCGATCCGCCTGTTCACCTTGAGTGCATGGTGGGCGCGAAGTCGATTCCGTCCCGGTCGCTCTGCCACCATACCCTTTAGACACGTAGAGCCAGCCCGCGGGCGGCTCACCGGGAGGGGATAGCGATGCCTGTCTCGAATGGGTTCGGCCTCGTTATCCGTGCGGGCTGCTCCAAAGCCGAGCAAGTATCTTGTGCTTGTAGGCAGCCCATTATAGCAGCGGGACGATGGGCGGTGCATGCCGGCGAGGGCCGGTTGGGGGTTGGCAAGGAGGACAGGCGGCGAGCTGGAGCGAGGGATGCGTCTCTTGCCCGGACCACCTGGTTTGCTATGGCGTGGTTAGTGAGGTAAAATCCTAGAAAATCCAGACCCGACCAGATCGTCTGGGAGGTTGGTGTCAGAATGGCAGTGAGGTCGATCGTGCTATTGGGCGACCCCGTCCTTCGCCAGAAGGCGAAGCGAGTGACGAGGTTCGACCCCTCCATACAGCAGCTAATAGATGACATGATTGAGACGCTGAGGGATGCTCCTGGTCTGGGGCTGGCAGCACCTCAAGTTGGCGTCCCGCTCCGCATCGTGGTGATCGACGTTGACGAGAAGATCACCGTACTGTGCAACCCTGAAATCACCGCGATGGAGGGTGAATACGAGCCGGAAGAGGGTTGTCTCTCCATACCGGGCTATGTTGCCAACATAAAGCGGGCCCTCAAGGTGACTGTGAAGGCCAGGAACCGACGGGGCAAGGAGATCAAGATTAAGGCCGACGAATTGTTAGCCCACGTCATCCAGCACGAGGTGGATCACCTGGATGGCATCCTCTTCATCGATCGGCTGGCGAGCCTCGATCTGCTGCGGAAGGTGCCGGAGAGATCGGAGGATGGCGCGGACGTGGACGAGCAGGCCGTCGAGAGTGGCGTGTAGGGGCTGACGAGAGGCGAGATTCGCTGGTAGGTCGGGGGCCGCCGGCGTCTCATTGAGCGGTGTACCCCATTGTCAAGACAGCTTTCCGGCGAGTTCTTGTTAGGATCCTGAGCCGGGTCCTTGTTGTTGGGCCAGCCTGAACTGCTGGTCCCGTTGCCTCCAACTCTCCTTGACCGGCACTCCGCTGCTGTTGTAGGCTCCGCCTCGTCCGGCGAAACGGAAGCGGGCAACACGGGAGCGTGACTCGCC
>JAJYNT010000022.1 GCA_021786215.1 Chloroflexota bacterium
CTTGCTGGATGGGCTGGGAGAAGAGTAGAAGACTCCGGTGAGGGGGGCAGCAACCTTGTGAAGCGCCTCCCGATCCCGATCCGGGGTTGGGTTCTCTATGACGGCGGGCTCGGCAGGGAGAGGAAGCGATGCAGCCCTATGCTTGACCCGGCCAAGTCTCAGCCTAAGATCGCCCTGGCGCACTTCTAACTCGGTGACGTCGGTTGCAGCCATCTGCCGGATTATTCCCTTCAGGACCGATACCCAGTCGTTCTGCTCTGCCATCTTCCCCACCACGCCCCGAGTCCTGAGCCCTCAGGTGCACAGCCCAGCACGTAGTATCAGAACTCAGTGCTGGTTCGTTACGCAACTATTCTTCAAACTGAGTGAACAGCAGGGTGGCGTTGTGTCCACCGAAGCCCAGGGAGTTGGACATGGCCGCCCGAACCCTCTTCTGCCTGGCCACGTTGGGGACGTAGTCGAGGTCGCACTCGGGGTCGGGGTGTTCGTAGTTGATCGTTGGAGGGATTACCGAGTGGACGATCGCCAACACGCAGGCCATAGCTTCCACGGCTCCGGCCGCTCCGAGCAGGTGCCCCGTCATCGACTTGGTCGAACTGATGGCGACGTCCTGGGCTCGCGGTCCGAAGACGGTATGGATCGCCATGGTCTCGAGTTTGTCGTTGAGCGGAGTCGACGTGCCGTGGGCGTTGATGTAGTCGATGTCTGCCGGTGTGAGGCCGGCCTTCCTCAAGGCGATCGACATGGCCCGCGTCGCTCCCTCGCCGCCCTCTGCCGGTGCGGTTATGTGGTACGCGTCCCCGGTGGCGCCGTAGCCCTTCATCTCCGCGTAGATCCTGGCTCCCCTTTCCTGGGCGTGGGTCAGCGATTCCAGGGTGAGGACGGCCGCGCCTTCGCCCATCACGAAGCCGTCTCGCTCGGCGTCGAATGGGCGGCTCGCCCGCTGAGGTTCGTCGTTTCGGGTGGAGAGGGTCCTGGCAGCCCCGAAGCCGCCCAGCCCGATCGGAACGATGGACGCCTCGCTGCCACCGGCGATCACGGCGTTGGCGTCGCCCCGCCGGATCACCTCGAAAGCCTCTCCGATGGAGTGGGCGCTGGTGGCGCAGGCCGAGACCACGGAGAAGTTGGGACCCTTCGCCCCCGTGTGAATCGCCACCTGGCCGGCAACCATGTCAACGATCATCATGGGCACAAGGAATGGACTCACCCGGTCCGGCCCACGGCTTTCCAGCACCTTGGCCTGCTCCATCAGGGTTGCGATGCCCCCGATCCCGGAGCCCATAATCACCCCTATGGATTCCGCATTGGAGCTGTCGATCTTGAGATCTGCGTCCCGCACCGCTTGATGGGCAGCTGCGATGGCCAGCTGGACGAAGCGATCCATGCGGCGGGCTTCCTTGGTGCCCACGACGGCCGCGGGGTCGAAACCCTTGACCTCGGCGGCGATCCGGGTAGGAAAGGCCGAGGCATCGAAAGCCTGAATGGTGTCAATGCCCGACTTTCCGGCCACCAGCGCCGACCAGCTACTCTCCACGTCGTTGCCCAGGGGTGTGACTGCCCCCAGTCCGGTCACCACTACGCGCTCAGCCAACTCTCGACCACCTCTGAGACGATTTGAGGAGTGCTAAATCACAACATGCGGTGGCAGAGTATACCACAGAGAAGGTGGGGTGGTAACGATTGGGCGGCCGGCTCGGATCGGCGCTATTGACGGGAGGTAGAACAACCGAATATTGTGTTGAGAGCTCCACACTTGTCTACTGATTCTCGCAGCCGTGCGGGATCGAGGCTTTCTACTCGGTGAGGTGTGCATGGAAGACGCGGACAGGAGCAGGGAAGAGCTTCTAGAGGAGTTGCATGCCCTGCGCCGGCAGCTGGCGGCATTGAGACAGGCAGAAGCCGACCGCAAGAAGTCGGATGATCTGCTGATGGCCGCGGAGGAGCGAGGGAGGCTGCTGCTTCAGAACAGTGCTGAGCACATAACCTTTCTGGATCCCGAGATGCGGGTAGTGTGGGCGAACCGCATGCGGTCGCGCTCCCAACTTGAAATGGATGATGTGGTTGGACGTCACTGCTACGAACTGTGGTACGGTTCCGCTATTCCCTGTATTGGCTGTCCGGTGGTGCCGGCCCTTGAGACGGGCCAACCCTCCGAGGGCGAGGTGACGGTTCCGGATGGCAGTGTGCTGCTGATGAAGGCAAATCCGGTCAAGGATATGACTGGCAGCGTGGTTGGCGTTCTGGCCATCTCTCTGGAGATCACCGCGCAGAAGCAGGTCGAGGAAGCCCTGTGGGAAAGCGAAGAGCGGTTTCGCGCGGTCTTCGAGAATGCTGCCGTCGGTATTGCGGTGATCAGCCCGGATGGTTGGCTGCTGGACTACAATTCGGCCACCGCCAACATGCTGGGTTATCGCGTGGATGAGCTCCGCAACAGCCACATTGCCGACATCACACATCCCGAGGATCTGGACAGGCATCTGACCATGTTGAGGGCGCTGACAACGCGGAAGAGTGGACCCTTCCAGATGGAGAAACGGTGTGTCCGCAAAGGTGGGGGGATCGTCTGGGTCCGGCTGACCTCCTTGCTAGTGCGCACACCGGAAGGCACCGCAGCTTTCGTGGTCAGTATGATCGAGGACATCACCCAGGAGAAGAAGGCACAGGAGGCCCTGCGGGAGAGCGAGCGGAAATACCGAGACCTGGCTGACTCCCTACCAGAGACGGTCTTTGAGATGGACATGACCGGCCGGTTGACTTTCGTCAACCAGGCGGGTTTCGAGAAATTCGGGTGCAGTCACCAGGATTTGGAAAAGGGGCTGAATGTTATCGATCATCTGGTGCCTGGTGATCGCGAAAGGGCGGGGAGAGAGATCGCCGAAGCGATCGCGGGTCGAGGGGTTGGACGCAAGGAGTACGGGGCCATTGGGAGCGATGGCGCCGTCTTTCCGGCGGTGATTTACTCCAAGGTGGTAACCAGGGATGGTGTGCCGGTTGGCCTGCGAGGGTTCCTGGTGGATGTCAGCGAACAGAGACAGGCCGAGAAAGCCCTACGTGAGAGCAACGCACGATTCCGGGCTATCTTCGAGAGGGCCGCAAACGGCGTGGGCCTTACCGACGAGGAAGGCTATTTCGTGGAATCTAATCCGGCGCTTCAGACGATGCTGGGATACACGGCAGAAGAGCTCAGCCAACTGCGCAGCGCCGAGGTTACCCATCCGGAGGACCTGCCTGTAACCGTTGAACTGTACCAGCAGCTAATGAGGGGCCGGCGCGATCACTATCAACTTGAGAAGCGATTCATTCGGAAGGACGGTCGGGTGATTTGGACCCGAGTCACCGTCTCCGGGTTTCCAGGGGACGAGGGCGGTTCACGGTACGCCATCGGGATAGTTGAGGATACCAGCAAACGAAAGGAGCTGGAGAACCAGTTGCTGCGTGCGCAGCGGTTGGAGACAGCTGGCCGCCTTGCCAGCCAGGTAGCCCACGATTTCAATAACCTGCTGGGCCCGGTGACTGCCTACCCGGACCTGATCAGGATGGAGCTGCCGCCGGACCACCCGGCCCTCCGCTATTGCGACGCGATGCTGGAGGCGGCCGAGCGGATGGCTCAGATCAACGAGAACCTGATGGCTTTCGGCAGACGTGGCCTTCTCGATGAGCAGGTGATCAACCTGAACCGACTGGTGGAGCAGGCCGTGAGGCAGATGGGGCCGGCGCCCGACGAGCTGGTGGTCAAGCTGAGCCTGGATCCGGAGCTGATGCCGGTTTGCGGCTCCCCGCCGCAGCTGTCCCGTGTGATTGCAAATCTGCTGACCAATGCCCGAGAGGCGATGCGGGATGTGGGAATCCTGTCGGTTTCCACACGGAACGTTTATCTGGATGAGCCCGTAACCGGTTTCTTGCGGGTGGAGATGGGGGAATATGTTCGGCTGGAGGTGAGCGATACAGGCTGCGGTATCCCCCCCGAAATCAGGGAAAAGGTATTCGAGGCGTTCTTCACCACCAAGCGTTCGGCATGGAGTCGGGGCAGCGGCCTGGGACTCAGCATCGTGCAGAGCATCGTTGAGGATCATCAGGGTGGCATCGAGCTTCGTAGCGAGGTGGGGCGCGGGAGCAGTTTCACCATCTTCTTGCCGGTTTCCAGAGAGTCCAAGATCCCCGTTTCTGCCGGCGAATTGAAGGGGGGCTCCGAACTGGTGCTGGTGGTGGACGATGACATGATGCAGCAAGAGGTCGCCCGGCAGCTTCTCGAGCGGTTAGGATACGCGGTGGAGGTGGCAGGGAGCGGGGAGGCGGCACTGGAGCTGCTCCGTGATCACCCTGTAGATCTGCTGATCCTGGACATGGTGATGCCTCCGGGGATCGATGGCGCCGAAACCTTTCGGCGGGCGCTGGAGTTGCGCGCGGGGCAGAGAGCGATCATCGTATCGGGGTTCGCGGAATCGGAACCTGTTCGGCAAGCGCAATCCTTCGGAGCTGGGAGCTATCTGCGCAAGCCGGTGAGGTTGGAGGAGCTTGCCAGGAGTGTGCGAGAGGCGCTGGATCAGCCGGCGTAGCGGCACAACCAAGCCCGCTGGAGGTTCATCCAGCGGGCTTCTGGCCTCCCACCTTCGCTCAAAGGGAGAGTCGATGTCACCCCCAGCCTCCCCTTCGTCACCCCCGCGAAGGCGGGGGTCCAGGCATCCCATCCCCTCGTGAGGCCACTCCTGCACGCCAACGTGGACCCCTGGATGCCCGATCAGGTCGGGCATGACGGTCCACGGAGTCTGTCACTCTGT
>JAJYNT010000341.1 GCA_021786215.1 Chloroflexota bacterium
GGGGATGGGCCGTCTCGTAGAGCCTTTTCAGCCCGTCCTCGCTGGGGTAGGTGTAGATCTGAGTGGTGGAGATGTGGGCGTGACCCAGCAGCTGCTGCACGGCCCGCAGGTCGACACCATTCTTCAGCATGTGCAGGGCGAAGGAGTGGCGCAGGGTGTGAGGGGTGATCTCCGTCTTGATCCCGGTGTCCTTGGCCCACTGCTTCAGAATGAGCCAGAAGCCCTGACGTGTCAGCCGATCCCCACGATGGTTCACGAACAGCGCCACCTCGTCGCTATCCCGCACCAGGAAGGGGCGTGCCTTCTCCAGGTAGCTCTCAACAGATCGGATCGCCGTGGCATGTACCGGGATCGTCCGCTGGCGTGAGCCCTTGCCGGCCGTCCTCCCGGTGCAGGACACGGAGCCGCTGGACAGGTCCACGTCGCCCAGATTCAGAGAGACCAGCTCGGTCACCCTCATCCCGGTGGCGTAGAGCAGCTCGAACATCGCCTTATCCCGCAGCGCTTCCGGGGTCGTAGCACGCGTTGGGGCCTCCAGTAGTTCGTCTATCTCCTCTACAGATGCGGCCCTGGGAAGCGACTTGCTGATCCTCGGGGAGTCGATGCTGGCGGTAGGATCCTCGGCGATGAACCCCTTGGAAGCGAGGAAATGAAAAAACGACTTGATGGCAGCTGTCTTCCTGGCGATGGTGGACGGGGTGTACCCCTTCTCCCGCAGATGGAGGAAAAAACCCATCACGGCATCCCTATTCATGTCAGGGAGCGAGTCCTGAGAGGCCTGCCGGCTTTCCGGGAGCATCGCTGCGCTGTCCGAAGACAGGCGAGAAGCCAGATAGTCGGAAAACTGATCCAGGTCGTTGTTGTAGGCTGCCAGAGTATTCGCAGCGAGGCCCCTCTCGGCTGCGAGATAACCGAGAAAGGCGTTCACCTTCTGCTTCATACGGGGAAACCTCCACCAATGACACGACTGTAGTGCCGCGCGAGTTTACCATAAGGCCAGGGGAAAAGTCACCTGCGCGACCACCCGATGGGCTGCGAAACCATTATAGTCGCATCGAAGGCCGCATTGCCACGACACAGATCTACATCCTATCATGGTCCCATTGTACTTTGGATGGCCCAAGCGGCGGGCAGAGCAGGTCGAGAACGGCGCTTCGGATCCACTGCAAACCATCCCAGCCTGTGCAGGCCCTAAACCTATGGCGGTTCCGTGACGAATCAATGGTTTGGAAGGGAGCGACGCCCATGGAGCCGACGCGGCAACTGGCCAACTTCGTAGCTCAGACCGGTTTCGAGCAAATTCCTCCAGAAGTTGTCAGGGAGACCAAGAGGTGCGTTTTGAACTATCTGGGGACAGCGCTGGGAGCGTCTCAACACGAAGCGGTGCGACTCCTGGCCCAGGCTGCCAAGGAGATGGGCGGGCACCCTCAGGCCACCATCCTGGGCTCCCACGCCAAGAGCTCAGTCCAGCAGACGGCCATGGTGAATGGGGCGATGTCTCACCTGATGGACTTCGACGACACTCACCTGGCCACGGTGATCCATCCCACGGGCCCGGTGATGTCGGCCGCCCTGCCCCTGGTCGAGTGGAAGGGTTTGGACGGGAAGGATCTGATAGCCAGTCTCGCTCTGGGCATGGAGGTCGAGTTGAGGGTGGGGACGGCGGTGTACCCTGCCCACTACGACGCCGGCTGGCATATCACCGGCACCGTGGGCACCTTTGGAGCCGCGGTAGCCGCGGGGTGGCTGCTGCGACTGGACGCCGAGAGGCACGCTCATGCCCTGGGTCTGGCCGGCACTCAGGCAGCAGGTCTCCGCGAGATGTTCGGTTCCATGGCCAAGTCGCTGCACGTGGGCAAGGCCGCCTCCAACGGCCTGCTGGCCGCGCTGCTGGCGGAAAAGGGGTTCACCGCTTCCACCGAGGTACTGGAGGGGGGGCGCGGCTTTTGCCACGTGACGGCCGAGCAGTACGACCTGTCCAAGGCTCTACGAGGGCTGGGCGAAGAGTATTTGATGCTGGAGAACGGCTTCAAGCCCTACGCCTGCGGCGTGGTTACCCACCCTACCATCGATGGAGTGAGAAGGCTACGCGGGCAGCACACTCTTGAACCATCCCAGATCGCCGAGGTGGAGACCCGGGTTCATCCGCTGGTGCTGGAGCTGACAGGGAAGAAAGAGCCTCGAACCGGACTGGAGGGCAAGTTCAGCATCTACTTCTGTGCTGCCATCGCGTTGATCGAGGGGACCGCGCGAGAGGCCCAGTTCACCGACGAGAAGGTGAACCGCGCGGACGTGGTGACGCTCCGCAATCGGGTGAGAGCTGTGGCGGAGCCGGGCCTCGGTGAGGGTCAGGCAGTGGTGAAGATACGAACGACCGACGGCCGAGAGTTGGTGGAACGGGTGAATGCCGCGTCCGGCACGCCGGGCAACCCGATGCCGGACGAGGATCTGGTCGCCAAGTTCATGGAACTGACGCTTCCGGTCCTGCCCAAGGAGAGAGCCGAGCGAATTGTGGAAGAGGTAGACCGGTTGGAAAAGCTGGACGGCGTCTCGCGAATCATCGAGCTGGCCACACCTTGAGTTCGGTCTCTCAGCGGCATGTCTAGTGCGTTGGAACCGATCGGCAAGGGTATTGACATCGCCGTGGGAAGGCCTAATATGGGATCGATGGCGACAGCTCAGGCATGGCCCTGAGGACTTCCGCCGGGAGGGGAATGCCGATGCAGCGAGCATATGTGCTTATCGAAACAGTGGGCGGCAAGAGCAAGGAGGTAGCTGACGCCCTGCGTCTGGTTTCTGGCATCGCCGCGGCCGACGTGGTGACCGGTCCCTACGACGTGATCGCCGTGGCCCAGGGTAACGACGCCAACACCATTGGGCGGCTAGTGTTGAACGATGTCAGGGGCATTCCCGGCATCACCAAGACCATGACCTGCCTGGCTGTCGAGTCATAACAGGGCGAAACCAGCATGGATCTGCTGGGGAGAACTGCGATGAGCGGGGTAGAACCTTGGCACATCAAGTCAATAGAAGGCCAGAGGAGCGATCGTCAGTCTAGGATCAAGCCCTACACGGAGCTGCAGCTGTTCTTCCTGCTGCGGCTGGAACGGCTGCTGAGGGTGCGGCGCGAGCACACCACCCTCGCCAGTTCCAACGATTGGTGGGCAAAGCTTCTGAGCAGGGCGATCTACTCTACCTACTGTGACTGCATAGAGCTGGGCGTGGGCGATGATGCCCGAAGCCTGTTTGCCCGGGATCAGGCCGCTACCCAGAGCTAGCAGAGCAGAGTTCTCCGAGGTCTGAAATCGACTGAATGCCCGGGGAGGGCAGCGATAGCCTGCGGCCTTCTACATACCGATAGTTTGGGGACGCTCCAGTTGGAGCGCCCTTTGGTGTCAATCGCGGTGGGGACGTCGCCGGATCAGCCGGCCTTCTTGAGAGAGCGCCGCCGCTGCATCAGATCCACGAAGGCCTCGACGCGGGTGACGAAACCAGCTCGACCCATCTGCTCATCGAGAACGATGGAGAGAACCGGGATGTCGTGATCCTTGGTAACCCTGGGCATGATGCTCTGCGCGATGATCTCGGGCATGCAGGTGAGTGGCAGCAGATGGATGATGCCGTCGAAGCCCTCTTTCTGGTGAAGAACGGTCTCTCCGAGGGTCTGGATGGCGTCGCCGCTGACGTCACGGCTGAGGTAGGGGGCAGCCGCCTTCTGTACCTTCTTCCCGTGGCTGAGCCCCACGGCCTCGAGGAAGAGCCAGCTCCAGGCCCAGTCGCTGAAGGAGGCGTGTCTCACCACCTCCACACCCATCTTCCCCAGCATATCCTCGACGTCCTGGTTGACGAACGGCTCAACCACCATGAAGAACTCGCCCAGCAGCGCCACCTTCATCGGGTTGGCGTTCGGGTCACGTGGTACTGAGTTGTACTCCTCCACGATCTCCGCTTTGACCCGCTTCAGATCGGCGGGAGTCCAGGCTTTGACCACCCGGTCACCTGCCGTCCGCCAGATATTGCTGATGTCGGCTGGCTTCAACACCCTTGGCTGCAGGTGGTGGGCCATCCGCTCCAGTTCATCCATCACCTTCAACTGGTCCAAGCCGAACTTCACGTCTCCAATTATCTGAGGCCAGGATCGATTAGGGAGGACCCGGCGTAAGAACTCCACCAGCGCAACGATCTGCTTGTCCTGCCAGTCGAAGGTCAACATCTCGAACTGGTACCCCGCGTCCCGCAGGATCTGCTCCGCGACCTTCGCGTAGTATCCAAGGCGGCACAGCCCGGGTCCAGCCACGTACAGCAGGGTGTCCGCACCCATCTCCAACCCCTCGATGAAATTGCCGAGGTTCAGCTTGAACGGCAGGCAAACCCACTCGGGAGAGTACTTCACCCCAAGGGAAAGGGTATGCTTGCTGGTGGGGGGAGGGACGATACATTCGACCCCAGATTTGGCCATGACTGTCGACAGGGGCACCCACGCCTGACCGGCGTGAGGGAAAGTAACCTTCATAACAGCACTCCATCCGGCGACGGGGCGACAGGGTGACGGGGAGAGGGGGCGAGACCAAACAGCTTCACCCCCTTTCCCCGTCACCCCCTCTCCCCGACTTGATCAGGTGATCCGGCGAACAACGAAGCTCGCCAGGTCCAGGAGGCTCCGGCGAACCTCTCCATCGGGCAGAGGCTCCAGAGTGGCACAGGCCTCAGCCATCAGCCGTTCGGCCTCGGCGTAGGACCCTTCTATGCCCCCTCCGTTCCGTATTG